>JANOZI010000728.1:0-5465 GCA_031429375.1 Acidobacteriota bacterium
GCCCACGCAGATCACGCACCACAAGGTGGTCGGGAAGAAGTACTGGGGCGGTTCGGTCGAGACGCTGCGCATGGTGGACGAGGCCCGCGCCCGCGGCGTGGACGCGACGATCGATCAGTATCCCTACACCGCATCGGCGACGAGTATTGGCGCGGCGCTCCTGCCGGCCTGGGCGCAGGAGGGCGGCCGCGAATCAACCCTGAAGCGGCTGAAGGATCCGGCGACGCGCGCGAAGATCAAGGCCGAGAGCGTCGCGATTATCCGCGACGAGCGCGGCGGCGGCGATCCCAAGAACGTGTCGGTGTCGGCGTGCCAGTTCGATCCGAAGCTGGCCGGTCAGAATCTCGGACAGATCACCCAGGGCCGCGGCCTCGCGGTGACGCTCGAGAACTCGGCGGAAACCGCGATGTGGATCGTCGAGCAGGGCGGCTGCGGCGGCATCTTCCACGCCATCGGCGAACAGGACCTCGAGCGCATCCTCGTCCACCCGGCGACGATGATTGGCTCCGACGGCGAGGTCGCGGTGTTCGGGCGCAACGTGCCGCATCCGCGAAGTTACGGCACGTTCGCGCGCGTGCTCGGCCTCTACGTGCGCGAGAAGAAACTGCTGCCGCTCGAAACCGCCATCCAGAAAATGTCGGCGTTCCCGGCGCAGCGGCTCGGGATGAGCGATCGCGGCGTGCTGCGCACGGGATTGAAGGCCGACATGGTGATCTTCGATCCGGCAACGGTGCGCGACACCGCGACGTTCGAGAAGCCGCACAGCTACGCCGAAGGCGTCAGCCTCGTCATCATCAATGGCCAGGTCGTCTTCGAGGGCGGCAAGATGACCGCCGCCCGCCCCGGTCGCGTGCTGTATGGTCCATCGAAAAAGAACTAAGCCGGCTGTGCCGCCGTCAGAGGACGCGGGTCGAAGTACGGTCTGGCCTCGACGATCTGCCCGTTGACGACGCGGAACCAGTCCACCGCCGGAATCACTCCCGCATCCGTTTGAAGATCGAAGTTGACGGCCACGGTATCCCCGTCTGAAATGACCTGCCGCACGTTGACGCCCTTGATGGCGGGCAGCACGCCTTGCAGGAAGCTCCGCACCTCGCGGGCGCCGCGCACCTCCGAGGTCAGCGGACTTTCGAACCGCACATCGTCGGCAAAGGCGATCGCGTCGAGATTTCCCGACCGCAGCCCCTCGAAGTAGCTCAGCGCGCCGCGTCTTGCGAGGTCGGGCGCCATGTAGAACTCCCACGCGATGCGGTCCGGATCCTTGAACGCGACGTACTCGCGATTGAGGGTGGGATCGAGACGCACGCCGGTGTTGTCGACGCCGGCCGCTGCGAGGGCCGCCGCCACGCGCGAGAGCTCAGACTCCTCGCCACAGCCGAGCGCGACGTGATCGAGCCCGACCCGGAACGGGCTGAACGCGTCATCCTTGGGGGTAGCGGCTTCAGGGCCCCGAACGGCGATGGCCGTCCGGCCCGCCAGGAACAGGAAGATGCCGGGGCCTTCGAGCACGACCGGAAATCCAAGCAGATCGGCATAGAAGTGCCGCGATCGCTCGAGGTTGCCGGTGCGCAGGGCCAGATGGTGGATGCCTGGTGTTGCCATGCTGATCGACATCGGTCACTCCTTCGTGAAAGCTTGACGGTCGTTCGTGGTGCGGCAAGAATAGGCGCCGCGCCGGTCGGCGTCCCTAACGCCCGCCAAAAGATCGCCAAAGAAATTCCAAAGATGAAAGCGCCGGCCGTCGCCGCCTATCGATTTGGCCCATTCGAGCTGCGCGTCGACGATCACGTGTTGCTGCGCGACGGTCGGCGCGTGTCCCTGAGTCCCAAAGCGGTTGATTTACTCGAGCTGCTCGTGGCCGAGCAAGGGCGCGTCGTCGCGAAGACGGCTTTGCTCGAGGCGCTGTGGCCGAACACCTACGTGGAAGAAGCGAATCTCTCGGTACAGGTCGCCGCCGTGCGGAAGGCGCTGGCGCCTGAGGGCATTGCGTTTATCGAGACCATCGCCAAACGCGGCTATCGGTTCGTCGCCAAGGCACAGGTGGTGACGACGACGGCGGGCCGGCCGGTCAAGATTCTCGTGCTGCCGCTCAACCTGGTCGGCGAGGGGAGCGAGATGGCGTTTCTCGCCTTCAGCCTTCCGCAGGCGATCGCCTCGTCGCTGGCCGACAGTCCCGCTTTATCGGTGCTGCGGATGCCCGATCGGAAAGCGGGCCTCGCCGCCGACCAGGAGTCCATTCGAAATGCCGGAGCCGATGTCGTGGCGCGCGGCACGCTGAATGAGGTGGACGGTGAGGCCCATGTTCACATCACGCTCGTCGAGGCGAAATCTGGAACGACTTTGCTGTCGATTGCGCGGGGCGCGCCGCCGAGCGGCTTGTTCGATCTTCAAAAGGAGCTGACCGGTGAGATCGCGCGGACGTTGGTCAAAGCCGGCGTCAGTGAGGCTCCGGTCGCTCGAGCAGCGGCGCTGGCAAGCCCTGGCGCCTACGTGTTCTATCTGCGGGCCAACCAGCTGGCGTACGAGACGACTCGGCTGCCGGAGGCGCGCGATTTGTACGAGATGTCGGTCGCGGAAGACCCGAACTACGCGCCCGCCTGGGCGCGCCTGGCGCGCTGCCATCGGGTGATGGGCAAGTTCGTGGTGTCGAGCGCCGATGTGCACGCCAGTTTCGCCCGAGCCGAGGCGGCGTTCAAGCGGGCGCTCGCGATTGATCCGGACCTGTCGCTGGCTCACAGCCTCTACGCGCAGCTCGAAGTCGATCTTGGCCGCGGGCGCGATGCGATGTTGCGACTGATCGAACGCGCCGCCGCCCGGCCGAATGCGTCAGATTTGTTCGCCGGGCTCGTGCCCGCGCTGCGCTTCTGCGGCTTGCTCGACTGGTCGGTCGCCGCGCACCACCGCGCTCGCGCGCTCGAACCGGGCATCCCGACCGGCATTCACCACACCTGGTGGATGAAAGGCGACTACCACAAGGCGCTGGGCGAGACCTTCGGCGACATCGGCTATATGCCCGGTCTCGCGCTCGCGTCCGCCGGCCGCGAACGCGAAGCCATCGCCGCGCTGCGCTGGCGCGAACGCGAAAGTACCGACCTGAGAGCGCGGCCCTATCTCACGTCGCTTCGCGCGCTGCTCGAAGGACACCGCGACGAATGCCTCACCGCGCTCGAGCAGTCGGCGGCGTTGCAGGTCGACGCGGAGGCCCTGTACTACCTCGCCCGCACTTACGCGAAGCTTGGACGGGCAGACGATTTCCTGTCGGCGATGGAGCGCGTCATCGCGGGCGGATTCTATTGTTACGACACCTTCCTCGCAGATCCTTGGCTCGAGAGTGTTCGGGAATTGCCGCGTGCGGGCGAATTGCTGGCTCGCGCGCGCACCGAGATGATCGGCGCGCGCGCCGCCTTTCAAGGCGCCGGGGGTGAAGAACTCCTCGGGTGACGAACCCGCCGCGGACCGTCGCTGCTACGGCGTGCAGAGCGTGCCGATGTAGTCGCCGCTGGTGCCGTCGCCGAGCTCGCCGCGCAATCGAATCTGGCCGGTGGCGCCGGCCATGCTCCCGGTTCCTCCGGTGAAGGTGATCAAGGACGCGAAGCCGGCGTTGGGTCCGAGATCCAGCGTGCCGGTGTCGGTGCCGAACAGCAGCTCGTTGCCCTTGGTGGTGATCTGACTTTGACCCGTGAAGAAAAAGATACTCGGCACCGCGCCGGACGGCACGATCGTCGTCATCGCGAAGGTGTAGGTCCCCTGGATGCCGCCCCACACGCGGCCCGCGGTGCAAAACGCCGCCGTGCACGCCGGCGGCGGCACCACGACCGCCTCGAAGTTTCCGACGACGGGCTTGCACTTCTGCTGCGCGAATGCCGGACTCGACAGCACCACTGACAGCACGCTGACTAGCACGAGAGATTTCATACGCACCTCATGACCTCCGTGACATCTTGGTTTGAGCACAGCGAGTGTACACCGGGAGTGTGCGTCACTTTCGGGCGAAATGCTTTCGTGCGCTCACACACCGTCCACGATTACCGGCGCGAACGCTATGGCAACCCGAACGCGAGCAGGACGTTGCCGGGCTTGCCGCGCCACTGTCCGTAACCTGAATTGGTGAGCACCAGCCCGCCGGCGATCACCGGACCGGCGGCATCGATCGATCCGCCCGCAGCCTTCACGCCATTGACCGTTTCGAACGGCTGCATGGTGTTGAAATCCCAGATGATGGTGCCGTCCGCGGTCGAGTAGGCGCGGAAGTGGCCGTCGATCGATCCGGAGAACACCGCGCCGGGCATCACGCTGACCGGCGCCGACTGCGCGCCGGTGCAGCCGGGACCGGTGGTGCAGGTCAGCGCGGGCGCGGGCGTGTGCCAGACACGCTCGCCGGTCGACAGCTTGACCGCATACAGCCCGCCGGCCTTCTCCGACGGCTCCAGCACGTCCGAGACCGGCACGTAAATGTTCTGGTCGTCGGCGGCCGAGCCCCATTCGATGCCGCCGAGCGCGCCGCCCTTGCCGGCGCGGAACTGCCAGATGATCTTGCCCTTCTCATCTGGCGCCAGCCCGTAGACCACGCCCGATTTCTGTCCGAGCGCGAGCACGCGGCGGCCGCCGGCCAGCACGCGCAGGATCGGCGCGTTGCCAAAATCGAAGTCCGGACCGACATCGTCGGGACAGTTCTCGACGCCGGCCTTGCAGCCGATCACGAAGACGTCGTTGGGGGTGACCTGCGACGACCACTGAATCTTGCCCGTCGTCATATCGAGCGCCACGACGGCGTCGCTGTTGGGCGCGGCGGGAGAGGTGTAGGCGTTCCCGGTGGCGACGTAAATCATGTTCTTCGCGACGTCGAGCGTCGGCGCCGTCCAGATTGCGGCGCCGGCCGACTTCCAGATCGGCGTGCCGGTGGAGGTCTTGCCGGTGATCTTCGGCTCGTCCGGAATCATGTACGACTTCCAGATCTGCTTGCCGGTCGCGGCGTCGAGCGCGACCACGCTGCCGCGGAACGTGCAGCACGCGTAGTTGGCGCGCGCGCCCGAGACCTCTTCGATCGACGAGACCGGCACGTACAACTTTCCGTTGGCAAATGCCGGGGCGCCGGTCACGCGGGCGACGGCATGGTCGTCGACCTTCGTTTTCCACAGCAGCGTCCCGCTCTGCGCGTCGATCGCGTAGGCGTTGGCCCGAATGTCACCGAACATCGCGATGGTGACGGGCTTGCCGTCGATCGGCACCCGCGCGATGGTGATCGCGGTGCGTACGCCGCCGTCGGCCTTGAAGGTCCAGTGCGTGCAGCCGGTCTTCGCATCGAGCGAATACACCATGCCGTTGGTGGTGCCGACGAAGACCCGTCCGGCCACCACCGCCGGCTGACCAGACGCCGACGACACGCCGGGGAAGCCAAACGCCCATTTCAAGGTCAGCTTCGGCACTTGCGCCGCGGTAAGCCCGGCCGCCTTCTCGTTCTGAAA
>JANOZI010000729.1:0-3800 GCA_031429375.1 Acidobacteriota bacterium
TCAACCGCGATCAACTGGCCGGTGACGAAGTTGCCGGCGTCGGAAGCGAGGAAGACCGCGGCGCCAACCAGTTCTTCGATCTTGCCGAATCGCTTCATCGGCGTCCGCATCAGAAATTCCTGGCCGCGCCCCGACTTCAACAGGCCGCGGTTCAAGTCGGTCTCGAACACACCCGGGGCAATCGCGTTGACGGTGACACCGTGCGGCGCCCACTCCACGGCCAGTGCGCGGATTAGGCCCGCGACGCCGGCTTTGCTGGCCGTGTAGGCGGCCACTTCATGCAACCCGATGAACGAGGCGAGCGAGGCGATGGCGATGATGCGGCCCCGCTTGCGCTCGACCATCGGCGCGCCAAAGACCTGGCAGGCGCGCAACACGCCGGTCAGGTTGGTGTCGATAATCCGGTGCCAGTCGGCGTCGGCCATCTCGAGGGTCGGCACGCGCTTGGTCACGCCGGCGGCCGCGACGAGGATGTCGATGCCGCCCAGATCGCGCTGGCACGCGTCGCGCAGCGCGGTCAGCGAAGCGGCGTCGCCGACGTCGGCACTCATGCTGACCGTGCGGCGGCCGCGTCGCGTGACCTCGGCCGCCACCGCGTCGACCATGTCACGGCGCCGCCCCGTGGCGACGACGTCGGCGCCCGCGTCGGCCAGGCCGAGCGCGATTTCGCGGCCGATGCCGCTCGTGCCGCCGACCACGACCGCCACGCGGCCCGTCAGATCGAATAATCCCGTCGCCACCACACCGCCTGTCCGTGCGCCTTAGAGGTCACGGACGTTGGCCACAGAGAACGCAGAGGACACCGAGGACACTCTTTCTAAATGCAAACACTGCCCGTTAGCGGCTCGATCGCATTTTCCAATGAGTTTCTCTGTGTCCTCCGTGTTCTCGGTGGCTAACGTCGTGGACTAGAACATGATCCGGAATCCAAATCGCAACAGGCGTTCGCTGAAGTCCGGCACCGAGGTGATCTGGCCGAAGTTGGCATTCCCCAGCGTGCCGTTCGGATTGTTGAAGTGCGGGATGTTGAACGCGTTGAAGGCGTCGATGCGGAATTCGCCGCGGATGTTGCGCGGCAGCGTCAGCACCTTCGCCAGGCTGACGTCGGCGTTGATGTAGGCCGGGCCGTCGAGCAGGCTGTTGCGGAGGACGTTGCCCCACGTATTCTGCGCCGGCGCCGAGAACACCGAGGTGTCGAACCACTGCACGCCCGCGCCGATGCCGCCGAGCACCGCCGGCGTGCCGCTGGCATTGGGCCGCTGCGTGTTGCCGGGGGCGCGCAGCGTCGCGTTGTTCGCCTCGAAATTGATCGGCGTGCCCGACTGCGCAACGAAGACGCCGCTGACCTGCCAGTCACCGAGAATGTGGCTCAGTGGTCCGCTGGTGAGCCATTTGCCCGACGGCCCAACTGGCAAGTGATACACCCAGCTCATGGCGTAATTGTGCAGACGGTCTTCGCCTCTCCGCGCCCAGCTGCGTTCCGGATCGGCGGGCGTCTGAATGGCGCCGTTGCTGTCGCCGTTCGAGTAGTTCTTCGAGCGGCCGAGCGTATAGGAATTGGTCACGAGCAGGCCGTTCGAGAATCGCCGATCCAGCTTGGCCTGCAGCGAGTGGTACTCGGTCTTCACCGGCACCCAGGTCGTGACATCGGCGGTGCGGCCGAACGGCGCAAACAGCGGCCGGCCGGCGTTGTCGGCGCCGAGTGTCATGCCCGCGTTCATGTTCAGCGTCGCGATGATGTTGTGGCCGCGATTGCCGACGTACGCCACTTCGGCGGTCCACCGGCCCGGCAGCTCGCGCTGATACGCCACGTTCCAGGAGTGGAGCGAGCCTTCATGCAGATCGGGCGGCACGTAGAAATAAGCTTGCGTGCGCAGCGCCGCGGTGCCGGCGTCGATCACGCCGCTGGCGGGAATATCGGCGACCACCGGTGCCGGGAAGCCGTTGCGCATCGACCCGGCGGGCGCAAACGTGTTGGGCGGATTGATCTGGTTCAACTGTTTCACGGGGAAGTTGAATGCGTAGGTGTTGTCGGGGAACGGCATCGTGCTCACGCCGTAGCCGCCGCGCAGCACGGACTTCTCGTTGAAGCGGTACGACACGCCGCCGCGGGGCGAGAAGTTCTTGAAGTACTTCTTGACGCCCACGTTGTCCGGCACACCGCTGTAGCCGGCGACGTTCAGCGTGTTGGTGGCCGGATCGTAGTTCGAGAGCGAGCCCTTGTCGTCGAGGCCGACGAGCGGTGTGTAGTACTCGTGCCGCAGGCCGAGGTCGATCGTCAGGTTCTGCGCCACCTGCCACTTGTCCTGGATGAAGGTGAAGTAGGCCGAGTGGCGGGTGCCCGGGTTCACGACCTTGAGGTCGCGCCCGATGCCCGCCGGCACGTCGAGCAGGAACGACGCGAACGAATTGGCAAATCCGTTCTGCGCCGCCGAGTCGGTGGGAATGGCGGTCTGAGGTGCCCGGAACTGAAACCGCCCTCGCGGCCCGCCGTTGTCCTGCGTCTGCAGCAGGAAGTCTCGGTTGTGGCGCAGGTCCTCGCCAAACTTGATGTTGTGATTGCCAAAGATCTTGGTGAAGACCGTGGCAAACTGCAACGTCCGCTCGGAGCGATCCCACGGCAGGCTCGCCGAGAAACCGACCATCGGGTTGCTGAACCCGCTGACGTCCATTTGCGTCATGCCGCTCGTCCACTCGTCGATGTTCGCGCCGGGAATGCCCATCTCCTCGGCCGTCTTCTGTCCGGCGCCCGCGGCGAGCGCTTCATTGTGGTAATAACTGGAGCCGCCGCGCATCTCCATCACAAATGTGTTCGTCCACACCCGGTTGTAATTGACGCCGGTGCTGTAGGTCACATTGGTGCCGGTGCCGGAGAAGTCCTTGCCGCCGCCGCCGAACAGTCCAAACACCGGCGGATCGACGATCTCGGGCTTCTGGTAGCTCAGGCGTCCGGAGAGCGAGTCCTTGTTGCTGATCTGCTGGTTGATCTTCACGTCGTACGACTTGGTGACCTTGTGCCGCACGTACGGCGCCTGGTAATTGGTCTGCCCGAGCGCGCCGCCGAGATTGGGGGCCGGCAGGTTGCTCAGAATCGAACGCGCGATCGGACTGATGCGATTGGACGGAATGACGTTGCCCGGGAACGGCGTCCGTCCCGTGCCATCGGCATTGCCCGTCAGCGGGTCGTAGATAATCGTTGGCGCGGCGCTGAAGTCGCCGTTGCGGAACGCCTCGGTCGGAATCGTCGCGCGCGTCGCGCGGCCCAGGTCATCCATCGTGTGCTGATAATCGCCGAAGAAGAACAGCTTCTGCTTCTTGATCGGCCCCCCCATCGTGAAGCCCGACTGCAGATACTTGGTGTCGGGCGTGAGGTGCGAGAAATATCCCGACGCCATCGTCGCCTCGGTGTTGCCGAAGGCGAACGCGCTGCCCTTTAACGTGTTGGTGCCCGACTTCAGCGTGACGTTGGTGATCGCCCCGCCCGCGCGTCCGAACTCGGCATCGTAGTTGCTGGTGCTGACGCTGACGGTCTCGATCGCTTCGGCCGACGGGACCAGCACCGTGAGCAGCCCGGTCTTGTGATTGTCGTCGACGCCTTCGAGCTGCACGCTGTTGGCCAGCCGCGACTGCCCGTTGACGTTGGTCGAGAGGCTGTCCTGCGCGTTGAAGAACTCGGAGTGGGGACGGAACGGACGCGTCGCGCCGGGCACCGTCACCAGCAATCCCTGGAAATTGCGGTTGAAGCCGAGCGGCACGGCCTGAATCAGCATGCCTTCGATGACGCGTCCAGTGTCGGCGCG
>JANOZI010000730.1:0-3330 GCA_031429375.1 Acidobacteriota bacterium
GCGTCGATCCAGGTGGCGCCGTTCGAGATTCTCGGCGGCTCGCATCCCCCCGATGCCCATCGCGGGTCCCGCCGGTTCTTTCAATACCGTTACTCGCTGCGGTTGATCGACGGGGACTCGATCGGCCGCGACGTCAACGTGCCGGTATTGCCCATTCAGTACCGCGTGCACAGCCGCGTGGGCGCCAATGCCTCGCTCGAGGGACGCGACCTGACCTACCTGCTGCCGGCGCTGCCGATCAAAGTGCTGTCGCTCGTGCCCGCGGCCGCGGCCGACATTCGCGACGGGGCGGACGCCAGTCTCGGTGCGGTCGAGTCGCTTCGCTTCCGCACCAGCCTGTTCCAGATCGTCGCGGTGGCGCTTGGCGTCATCGCGGCAGTGATGGCGCTCCTCGCGTTGCTGCCGCTGACGCGCCGCGCGGGCAAGGCCGGCAAAGAGGAGGACGGCCGCTTGCCCGATCGCATCGTGCTCGGTCACGCCGCGGCCGAGCTCGACGCCGTGACGCGACAGGCCGCGATCGAAGGGTGGACCGACGGCAGCACCGCGCGGGCGCTCGCCGCGCTTCGCGTTGTTGCGGCCTGTGCGATCGATCGCCCGAGCAGCCAGAAACCACTGGCCCTGGGCGCGCCCACCCCGGAGGGCGGGCTCGCGGCCGCGCACGGCTGGCCACGACAGGCGCGCGTGTCGGTCTCGAGCCCGGTGACGACCGACGATGTGGGGAGGGCGGGGTCGAAACTGGCAGATTCGGTGAGCATGACCAGGCGCCATCATCTCGAGGGGCTGCAGCAGGGCCTTGCGGCGCTGGCGGCGGCGTTGTATCGGCAAGTGCCGGTGCGCGACAGCCACGAGCTGAACGACGCGGTGCGCTTCGGCGCGAGCGTGGCGCGCGAGCTCGCGCAGGAACGCGCGTACTGGAGAACGCTGTGGCCGCGACGGTGACGGCGATCCGCGACAGCATCGCGGCCGAATGGGCCGGCTTCGGTCTTGCCGGGCTGCAGTTCTGGCATCGCGACACCGCACGCTTGACGCTGATCGCGTTGGTGGCGATCGCGGTGGTGCTGCTCCTGATTCGGTCGGCGTTCACCAGGACGGCGGGACGCCATCACCTGGTGGTGCCGGCGCTGCTGCGATCGATGCCGTCCTCATCCCTGTCGTGGACGCGCCACGCGCCGCTCGTGCTGTTCCTGTTCGGGCTTCCCGCGGCGGTGCTGGCGCTGGCCGATCCCTATTCGGCGCTGGTGGTCGAGGATGTGACCTATCCAGGCCGGCGCATCAGCTTGATGATCGACGCGTCCGACAGCATGCAGACGGCGTTCAAGGCCGGGACCTTGAACACCCGCAACGAGGTGCAGCCCGCATTCTTCACGACGGTGGCGGCCGCGGAGCGCTTCGTGCAACTCCGCCGCAAGGGCAAGTATCGCGACCTGATGGCGCTGGTCGAGTTCGGCAACCGCGCCTACGTGATCACGCCGTTCACCAGCGACTACGACAACCTGCTGCTCAGCATGGCGCTGATCGGCGATCCGGTCGAGTTCTCGCTGTTCCCCGACTCGGGCACGGTGATCGCCAGCGCGATCGAAGAGAGCATCGAGATCTTCAAGGCCTTCAACTATCTCGAAGCCTCGGGCAACCTGATGGTGATCTTCACCGACGGTGAAGACACGACGTCGATCGTCCACGGCCGCAGCCTCGACGACATCCTGAAGAGCGCCGTCGACAATCACATTCCGCTGTTCTTCGTGCGGACCAATTACAACAAGAGCTTCGGCGACGGCATTCCCGACGCCAGGTGGCAGGCCGCGGTGGCGAAGACCGGCGGCCGCTATTACGTCGCCAAGGACGAGTCGAGCCTGATCGCGGCCGTCGAAGACATCGATCGCGAAGCCGTTGGCGCGATCCAGTCGAGGCAGTACACCAGCCAGCGTCCGCGCTTCGCGATGTTCGCGCTGCTCGCGGCTGCGTTGTGGATCAGCGCCGCGGGCCTGAAATTGGCTACGCCATGGTTTGCCAAGTTGCCGTAGAGGCGGGTCTTTAGACCCGCCTGGAGTGAACAATGAAAACCGTCATCACGCGTTTGATCATCGCCGTCATCCTCGCCGCCGGCGCATGGCTGTCGTGGCGCGAGGCGAAGCTGACCGCCCGCGTCGCCACGGCCAAAGAGCGGCTGGCGACCCTCGATCTTCAAGGAGACGACGACCTCGATGCCGATGCAACGCTGTCGGACTATTTGCCGATAGACGCGCAGCCGCTCGCCACTGACATTCGCCGGACGCGTACCACGGTCGAGTACTGGCTGGCGCGATACGGCGAGGTGATCGACGAAGCCAACGGCGATCTCGACGCCGAGGTCCTGCTGGCCGCGGCGAATGCCGCGTTCCGGTCGCACGAGCGTGAGGGCGGCGCCGGCCCCGCGCAGGTGCAGCGCCTCGACGGTGTGCTCCAGGCCTACGTCGCGGTGTTGAAGGCGGAATGGCCCCCAAAGGGGGGCCCTGCGGCGCCGCTCATGGATGCCGCATACAACTACGAGTACGTGTCACGCGTGCGCGACCAGGCGGCGCGAAGCGCCGGCAAGCCTGCGAAGGAAGTGCCTCGCATCGCCGCCGCGCCGCGCAAGCCCGGCGATTTGCCCGCCGGCCCCACCGTGCACGGCCGTCCCGGCGGACCACCGCCGGATATGAAGGCCGAAGAGATGGAAGTGATCGCGCCGATGAATTACGGCGATCGCGAGGCGCAGCCCGAGGCCACGCCGGGCGGTAAGCGCGAGCGCAAGGGATGATGACGTTCGGCGCGCCGGCGTTCCTGTGGTTGCTGGCGGCGCCGGCCGTGCTGCTCGTGCTGTGGTCGTGGAGGTTCGTCCGCCGCCTCTCGGATTTGCGGCGGTTGCGGGAGGGCCGCTCGGTCCCGATCCGGGAACGCTTCGCGCTCGCCGGCGATCTGCCGTTCTGGCTCAGCCTGGTCCTTGCGTCTTCACTGCTGATCGTCGCGCTCGCGCGCCCGCGCGGAGTGACCACCGTGATCGGCCGCGCCGGCGTTGACCTCGTGGTGTTGCAAGACGGTTCTGCGTCGATGCACGTGACCGACGTCCCCGGCAATCGATGGCAGCGATCGATGTCATTCCTGCGTCTACTGGGCGATTCCCTGAGCTGGAATGACGACCGCATGGCGCTGACGGTGTTTGCGCACATCTCCACGCCGCAGATCCGAGAGGCGGCGGACAAACCTCCACACCCACAGCACGAACAGCAACGCCGGCGCCATCAGCAGCCACAGGAACGCCGGCGCGCCGAATGCGATCATCCCTTTCGCTCGCGCTTGCCGCCCGGCGTGGCC
>JANOZI010000731.1:0-8713 GCA_031429375.1 Acidobacteriota bacterium
GAGCTCCTCATCGATCACGGCCTGCAGCTTGTCGAGCGACTGGTCGGGGCGCGCGGTCGCGATCATCACGAAGCTGCTGCCGAGCGCCTGCGATTGCTGAAACGCGTTCACGTCCTGTGCAATCTGCAGGTCATACACCAGCCGCTTGTAAAGCCGCGAGTTCTTTCCGCCGGTCAACAGGTTGGAGATCACGTCCATCGCGGCGTCGCCCGGCTGCAACAACGCCGGCGTGTGCCAGGCCAGGTACAGCCTCGGTAACTGCACGCGATCCGTGATGGTCTTCTTCTTCACGCCGTCGAGCACAGCTGTTGGCGGCGCCACCTTCGTGACCGGCTTGCCGCGCGGCACGTCGCCGAACCATTTCTCGACCAGCTTGCGGGTTTTCTCGATGTCGATATCGCCGGCGATCACCAGGCTGGCGTTGTTTGGCACGTAGTAAGTGCGGAAGAACCGCGCCACGTCCTCGAAGCTCGCCGCGGTGAGATCTTCCATCGAGCCGATCACCGGCCAGCTGTACGGATGGCCCAGCGGGTACAAGAGCGACGCCAGTTCTACAAAGGCCTGGCCGTACGGCTGGTTATCGACACTCTGCCGCTTCTCGTTCTTGACGACGTCGCGCTGGCCGTTGACCTTGTCGGGCGCCTTGTCGTCGAGCAGGAAGCCCATGCGATCCGATTCGAGGAAGAGCGCGAGCTCCAGCGCGTTGGCGGGCAGGTCGATGTAATAGTTGGTGCGGTCGTTGTTGGTCGAGCCGTTGTTGTTGGCGCCGGCGGCTTCGAGCCACGTGTCGAAGGACCCTTCCGGCACGTGCGTCGAACCTTCGAACATCACGTGCTCGAACAGGTGCGCGAAGCCGGTGCGGCCGACCCGTTCGTTGGCGGAGCCGACGTGATACCACAGGTTGACCGCGACCACCGGCACGCTCGTGTCGCGGTGAAGAATCACGTTGAGCCCGTTGGGCAGCGTGAACTGCGTGTAGGGAACGGACAGGGCCGGGGTCTGCGCACCGGTGGCAGACGCCGTTGCCACGGCCAGGGCGGTTGCGATGAGCCAACGCTTCATCCGGCCAGTGTAGATCAGGGCTACGATATACTTTCGTTTTCCTGCCGTGCCTGACACACCCCTCGTCGCATTGATCATGGGCTCCACCTCCGACTGGGACACGATGCGTCACGCGGCCGAGGTGCTCGAGCGTTTCGGCGTCGCCTTCGAAAAGGAAGTGGTGTCTGCGCACCGCACGCCGGTGTGGATGGCGGAATTCGCGCAGGGCGCGGAGGCGCGCGGCATTCAAGTGATCATTGCCGGTGCCGGCGGCGCGGCGCATCTGCCGGGCATGGTGGCCTCGCACACAATTCTTCCCGTGCTCGGTGTGCCGGTGCAGAGCGCAGCGCTCCAGGGCCTCGATTCGCTGCTGTCGATCGTCCAGATGCCCGGCGGCGTGCCCGTCGGCACGTTGGCGATCGGCAAACCAGGCGCTACCAATGCGGGACTGCTGGCCGTGGGCATCCTGGCGACGTCGCGCCCCGAACTGCGCGATCGATTGCGCCAGTTCCGGGCCGAGCAAACGGCAAAGGTCCGGCAGGACACCCTTCCGTGAACCGGATCGTGCTGCCCGGCGCCACCATTGGCGTGCTAGGCAGCGGGCAGCTCGGCCGCATGCTGGCACTCGAAGCGCGCCGCATGGGATACCGGGTCCACACGCTCTCGCCGGGTGTTGACACGCCCACCGGGCAAGTCGCGGACCTCGAAGTCAACGCCGAGTACGACGACCTCGACGCGATTCGCGCCTTTGCCCGCGGCGTCGACGTCGTCACGTTCGAATTCGAGAACGTGCTCAACGATGCGGCCGATGCCGCGGCCGAGGTCGTGCCGGTGCGCCCGAGCGGATCCGCGCTTCACATCACGCAGCAACGCGCCCGCGAAAAAGGGTTCCTCGCCGATCGCGGCTACCCCGTGACGCCGTTTGCCAAGGCGCAGTCGCTCGACGAGCTCGCCGCCGCCCTCGGCGTCGTCGGCCTTCCCGCCATCGTCAAGACCTCGGCCTTCGGGTACGACGGCAAGGGCCAGCACCGCGTCAATCACATCGAAGAGGGCGAGCGGGTGTGGGGGCTGATCGGCCACCAGGAAGCGATCGTCGAGCAGGTGGTGGATTTTTCGATGGAGATCTCGGTGATTGCGGCGCGCGGGCTGGACGGCGGCTTCGCCCATTACGGCGCCATCGAGAACCTTCATCGTCATCACATCCTCGACCTGTCGGTGTGCCCGGCGCGCGTGCCCGAAGGCATTGCGACGGAGGCGGTTCACCTGGCGCATCGCGTGCTCGACGACCTACAGTACGTCGGCGTGCTGTGCGTCGAATTTTTCGTCACGACCGACGGGCGCCTGCTCGTCAACGAGATTGCGCCGCGGCCGCACAACTCCGGGCACTTCACCATCGATGCGTGCGTGACATCGCAGTTCGAGCAACAGGTGCGCGCGGTGTGCGGACTGTCGCTGGGCGACACCGCGCAGGTGAAGCCCGCGGCGATGGTCAACTTGCTGGGTGATTTGTGGGTCAACGGCGAGCCCGACTGGGCGGCGGCGCTGGCGGTGCCCGACGTGAAGCTGCATTTGTACGGCAAGAGCGACCCGCGTGTCGGCCGCAAGATGGGTCATCTTACCGCGCTTGGTGACTCGGTCGAAGAGGCGGCTGCGAAAGCCCTCGCCGCCCGCGAGGTGCTCTGTTAGCGCCTGACGGGACGGCACTACTTGACGGGATCGCACTTCTTGACGGGACGGCACTACTTGACGGGATCGCACTTCTTGACGGGATCTCGCTAAGCAAGATCCAGGGTAAGCAGCGTCCTCTTTACGCTGAACTCACTAAGCAAGATCCCGTCGGGGATTGCCGTCCCGTCAAGAGGTGCGGTCCCGTCAAGAATTGCTGTCCCGTCAAGAAGTTCCCTCCCGGTAGAATCGACCGGTGATTCGATTCGGTCGATTTCAGATCGATCCGCGGACGTGGTCGCTGAGCCAGGATGGCGAGGCGGTGGACCTGTCGCCACGCCTCGTCGAAATCCTCGCCGCCATCGTCGAGAAGAACGGTGAGATCGTCACGAAAGACGAATTGCTCGATCGTTTCTGGCCGGGCGTCAACATTTCTGAAAACACGCTGACGCGGGCGATCGCCGACATTCGCAAGGCGCTCGGCGAGCAGGCGTCGGAGCCGCAGTACATCCAGACGCTCGCCCGCCGCGGTTTTCGATTTATAGGGTCTGGTGGGGCATGTGGGGCAGGTGAGGCCGGTGAGGACCCCTTCCAAGCCTGGGTGCAGGGCAAACTCGCGCTCGACTCGCTGAATCTTGAAAAACTGAGTGGCGCGATCGCCGCCTTCGAGCGCGCGGTGGTGGAGCTGCCGTCGTACGCACCCGCGCACGCCGGCCTCGCCAATGCGTATCTGCTCAAGTACGAACAGACGCGATCGGGCAGCGTGCCCGATCGTGGATTGTTGACACGCGCGATGTCGGCCGCGCAGCAGGCGTGTGCCGTCGATCCGTCGCTCGGCGAAGGCTGGGCGGTGCTCGGCTATCTGTTGTTGGCTGCCGGAAAAACCGAGGAAGCGCAGGCCGCCGGCCGTCGCGCCACGGCGCTCGAGCCGGGCAACTGGCGGCACCAGTACCGCCTGGCCTACAGCGCCTGGGGTGAAGAACGCCTGCGCGCCGCTGATCGTGCGCTGGTGTTGATGCCGGGGTTCGCGCCGGTCCGCATGTTGTCTGCGATGGTATTCATTGCGCGCGGGACACTTGACCGCGCTGAGCGCGAGGCCACGATCGGCGCCGAGTCGCAGCGCCGCCAGCGCGGCGATCGCACGCCCTTGCCGGCGATCGGGTTTCACTGGCTGCGCGGACTCTTGCTGGCGGCGGGAGGTGATTCACCGGCCGCGCTGACGAGCCTCGATGAGGAGAGCGCCACCGACGCAAGCGGACACATTTACGCGCGCGAGTTCGTGCTCAATGCGCGGGTCGCTGCCGGATTCCTGCAGTTGACGATGGATGAGGATACGGCGGCAGCAGCGACGTTCCGCCGAGCGCTTGACGAAGCGCCCGGGCACCCGCGCGCCACGCTGGGACTGTACGCCGTGGCCGCACGCGACGCCGATGCGCGTGACTGCGACGCCGCGAGGAGCGCCGCCGAACATGCCATCGCAGAACTGAAGCGCGGCGAGCGGCACGTCGAAGCGGCGCTCGTCTCAGCCGGACAGCGCATCGTCGAAGGCCAGACCGCCGCGGCGATGGCGCTGCTCGATCGCATGCTGGCCGATGCACCGGCGGGTCCGGCCGGATGGATTATCCCGGTGGATCCGATGCTCGAGGCGGTCCGGGTTGCGCCCGGTTACCCGGAACTTCTCGCCAAGCTCGCCGCCCGCGCCTCATAAGCTCACGGTTTCTCAGGCGAGACTCACCGAGCTCTCAGGACTCCCCCGCAGCCGTTCGCCATGATGCCCGTGGAGGATGTCATGGTGAATCGAATCGCTGTTTTCTTGTTAGTCGCACTCGCCGCTTCATCGCAGTCGGCACCGGCCCAGGTTCTGGCACCGCCAGTTCCCGACGTCATGAAACTGTCGGGGCCGCGCATGGGCGTCACGTTTCTCAGCGATGAGGTCGTCCACAGGCTCCGCAATGATATCGACGGCGATTTCAACGGTGTTGGATCCGTCTTCAGCCAGTTCGGCTGGCAGTGGGAAAAACGGTTTTACAGCGGCGCCAACGGCGTCACGGCGCTGACCGAGTGGGCGCTTCTGTTCGGAGGGATGGAACAAGGCGCGGTCATACCGAGCTTGAGCTGGCTGGTGGGGGCCCGGACGGCGAAGGGTATCGAGTTTGCCGTCGGCCCGAACTTCACGCCGGTCGGCGTCGCCCTTGCCGCGGCGGTTGGCGTCAACTTTCCCATCGGTCAGCTCAATGTTCCCGTCAACCTGGCGGTCGTGCCATCGAAATCCGGCGTGCGCGTCAGCATGCTTGCTGGCTTCAATATGCGGAAGAGGTGATCAGCATGGGTTCATGGTTCACGGTTCACGGTTCACCTGTTCAGAACCATTGAACCTATGAACCATAAACCTGATCAGATCACTGTCGAGGATTCAGCGTGAGCGTCGACACCGTGGGCCCGGGCAGAAACGGCGTGGGTTCGCCGTTGAGCCACGCGCGGTATTGATCGCCGTAGTGAGGCGAAAGCGGATGGCCGCTCTGGCCGGTGGGCATTTCCATGATCCCGTCCTTCTCGTGACCGGGAGAAACCGCCATGCGCTCTGATGGGCCGGCGCGTGGTGAGTGGGCGCGCGGCGTGTAGATGTCGCCGGGCAGCGGATCCGAAGGCATGTTGAGATAGCGGCCGAAGAACGGAATCCCCGACGCGAGCGGATGAAACACCTGCGCGCGATTGAATTCTCCCCACGTGCGATCGGCAAGCGTCGGACCCGCCTCGGTTAATTCGGCAATCGCCACATCAACCGCAGACAGGATCTGTTCATCCCAGGTCTTGAACTGCGGATCGAGCAGATGCGCGGGCCGTTCAGCGACAAGCTGCCACACCGGACTCTCGCCCCGAAGCGATCGCGTGTAATCAAACGTCGGATCGATTTGCCGGGCGGGCGCGGTCAGTCCGGTCATCACATCGCGCACCAGCGCGGCGCGGAACTGGCGCACCAGCCGGTACGCCACAGAGTCTGTCGACGCGCGTCCTGTCCAGGTCGTCTCCACGAGCCGCTTGAACTCCGCTCTCTGGCGAGACTCACGTCCGGCGCCAATCGCATCAGGACTTCGCAGCGTCTCCAGAACCAGCGTCCGCCAGCGATCCAGGAACAGCGCCTTGTCTTCGAGCTGGATGTCAAGCATGTCCTTCGGCGTGGCCTTGCCGAGGGCCATCAGCCGATCGCGAATCAGCCGTGCCCGCACGCCGTCGGCGTATCCGCCCTCGCCGATCGTGGCCAGCATGGCGCCGTCGACCACCGGCGCGTTGGCGGTCCAGATGCGGCCGCCCGCCGGGTCGGTGATGCGCGGAAATTCGGCAGCGGCAACGTAGCCGTCCCATCGATGCGTGCCATCGGCCCACGACGCCGGCGTCAAGCCGTCGTGGCCGACGCGGCGCGGAATGGCGCCGCCGATCGTCCAGCCGATGCGGCCGCTCGAGTCGCCGGCGGTGACGTTCTGATTCGGAATGCCGAGACCGGCGACGGCGGCGATCAACTCGTCGACGTTGTGCGCGCGCTCCGGCCTGGTCACATCCGACGCGAGCGCTTGCGCGTCGTGCGCGATCCACCGCTGCGCGTAGTCACGGCCTTTCGCGTCTTTCCAGATCACCGGTCCCCACACCGTCCAGCGAACCTCCACCGTTTTCGACGCCGCGCCCTTTGCCGCGATCGTTTCGCTGAACGTCTCAAACGGCTTCGCCCCGTCCGGCGTGAGGTAGCGCGCGGGATCGCGCGGGTCCGGATCGATCCGCACCAAATCGCTCCAGTCGCCGCCGCTGTTGGTGAAGCCCCACGCGACGTGGCCGTTGCTGCCGACGACGATGCTCGGCAGGCCCGGCAGCGTGACGCCGGTGATCCGTTCGGTGGTGTCGGGTTGCGACGGGTTGGGAAACGCCAGCGACGCGCGATACCAGATGATCGGGACGTTGATGGCGAGGTGCATGTCGTTGGCCACGAGCGCCGCTCCCGACGTCGAGTGCGCGGCATCGACCGCCCAGTTGTTGCTGCCGGCGATCAAATGCTCATCACCGAAACACAGAAACACGGAAGCACCGAATAACTCTTTTCCAAAAGGCTCATTGCACGCAGCACTTAAGAAAAATCTGTCTGTGTTTCTGAGATTCTGTGTTTCTGTGCGATGCATTTTCCGCAAGTCGTACACGTCCGCGCCCGGAATCGGCGGACGGACGATCGCTGCGCCGCTCACGGGCGTGTCCCATTCGGATCCCGCCGTCATCAGGAACCGGAATATCGGCCCGGGCATCGTCTCCTGCACCGCGCCGAGCGTCCGCTCGAACAGCGCCTGCCGCCCTTGCAGCGTGTTGAACATCGCCAGCACGGTCAGGATCGAGTCTTCCGCCTGCCACGGTTCGGGCGCGGCCCGAAGCACGAGGTATTCGAACGGCGCCGCGCCAAGCGCGGCGAGCCCGGCGTTGACGCCTTCGGCATAGGCGTCGAGGATCCGCCGATACGACGGCTCGGTCAGCTCGAGCGCGCGGTGGGCGACGTCGCGGAAGCGATGCACGCGCGCCTCTTCGTCCACGGCCATCGCCCGGATGCCCACGAGGCCGGAGAGCTCGCCGGCCGGCTGGCGCCGCTGCAGATCCATCTGGAAAAAACGATCCTGCGCATGCGCAAAGCCGAGCGCCCGCGCGGCGTCCTCGCGCGACTGCGCGGTGATCGTCGGCACGCCGAGCGCGTCGCGTTCCATTCGCACCGGCGCCGTCAGGCCCGTAATCGTGGCAGAGCCATCGACGATGGGGAGGCTGGCGCGGATCTGGGAGCGTGCGTAAAGCCCGCCGCTGACGATAAGGACAGCCGTGATGGCCAGCGCGATCACAGTGTAACGAACGAGCCGTCTCACCCGAACATCTTACCCTTCGACTCGCCGGCCTCCGGCTTCGCCAACGCCGGCTCGCTCAGGGCAGGCCCTTCCACTCGCCGGCCTCCGGCTTCGCCACACGCCGGCTCGCTCAGGGCCGGCCCCTGTGCCCAAGGCAAGCTGAGCGTGGCCATAAAAGGGCTGTTTCCAGAACGATTTGCAGCGTGTGAAATTTCGTGTGGCCGCCTTGTGGCCGCTCAGGCGCCGACGCGGAATTGCTGGCGGTGACTGATGGCAAACAGGCGTACGGCTTTGACACCGCGAACTACTACCCGGGATAATCAAATGTGGACACATCGTGGTAGATTTGTAGTCACTTAAGAAAAAGCGCTACATGGATACTGTTGGCATTCGAGAATTGAAGGCGCATCTGAGCCGGCATTTGAAGCGGGTGCGATCAGGCGCCAGGCTCATGGTGACCGAGCGTGGGCGTGCCATCGCCACCATCAGTCCGGTCGAGGGTCCGGCTGACGTCGACTGGGCCCACCGGCTCGTTGCAGCCGGGCGGGCCCAGTGGAGCGGAGGCAAACCACTCGGCAGCCCTCGACCGGCACGCGTCACAGGGGCGCGAACGGTTTCAGACGCGGTGCTCGAGGATCGCGGGTGACGCTCTATCTCGATACCAGCAGTCTGGTAAAGCTCTACGTGACCGAGCCAGGAAGCGACGTCGTACGCGGGCTCGTTGACGCCGCGACTGTTGTGGCCACGTCGTCCATCGCCTACACGGAGACCCGGGCGGCGCTGGCGAGACGTCGTCGAGAACGCTCGCTTCGTCCGGCCGCATTCGCGTCGGCCAAGAAGACGTTTGAAGCGGAGTGGTCCAAGTATTTTGCCGTGGAAGTAACGTTGACCCTGTGCCGTGAGGCCGGGGAATTTGCGGAACGCTACCGGCTGCGGGCGTATGACAGTGTGCATCTGGCTGCGTTCGCCGAAGTGGCCCGTGAAGCTGGAGTGCGCAGAACCCGTTTCTCGAGCTTCGACAACGCGCTCAATCGCGCTGCACGGTCACTTGGTCGGACTCTGACTCGCGCTCGTTAACCGGGGACTGAGAGTTGCCGTGGCGAGCATCGAGTAGCCAGCGTCCGAGGCCCCAAGCCTTAACA
>JANOZI010000732.1:0-5148 GCA_031429375.1 Acidobacteriota bacterium
TGGCCGCCTCGGGGAATCAACAGGTGAGCCCCCTCATCCAGTTGATTCCATTCGCCCTCGTCCTGGCGATCTTCTATTTCGTCATCCTGTTGCCGATGAAAAAGAAGCAGAAGAAGGTCGAAGAGTTCCTGGGTGCCCTGAAAGTCGGCGACAAGGTGGTCACCTCCGGCGGCCTCTTCGGATCCATCGCCAAGGTTGGCGACCAGGCCATCCAGCTTCAGATTGCTCCTAATGTTCGTGTCGACATCTCGCGCGCGGCGATCGTCGGGTACCAAGGACAGGCCCCGGTCGTCGAAGCCCCCAGTTCATAAATCATGGCGAAGAACCTTCGTTGGAAAATATTAGTCATCCTGGGCGTCATCGCCTTGTCGGTGTGGTCGTTCTATCCCCCCGATCGGAAGATCAAGCTCGGTCTCGACCTCAAGGGCGGCGTGCACCTGGTGATGCGGGTGCAGACCGACGATGCGCTGAGGCTTGAAGCGCAGACGACCGCGGCTCGTCTCGGCGAGCAGTTGAAGACGGCGAAGGTCGCCGTCGGTGCGATCACCGTCGACGGGCCCACGACGTTCACCGTCAATGGCGTGCCGCCGGAACAGGACGCGGCGTTTCGCAACGCGTTGACCGAAGTCGAGGTCAACTACGACCGCTCGTCAGGCACCGGCAGTTACACGTTCACGCTCAAGCCGAACATCGCCGTTCAGCTCCGCGAAGACACCGTCAACCAGGCGCTGACGACCATCGAGCGGCGCGTCAACGAGCTGGGCGTCGCCGAGCCGGTGGTCGCGCGCTACACCGCGGCGGATCAGCTCCTCGTGCAGCTGCCCGGCGTGACCGACGTCGCCCGTGCCAAGGCCATCATTCAGTCGACCGCACAGCTCGAGCTGAAGCAGGTCGAGCAGGGCCCGTTCTCGGACGAAGCCGCGGCGCGTGCGGCTTACGCCGGCAACATGCCGCCGGACATCCAGATTCTTCCCGGTACCATCGAGGCCGGCCCGGGCCAGCCGCCCAGCACGGGCTACTACGCCGTTCGCCGCGTTCCGGCGGTGACCGGCCGCGACCTGCGCACGGCGCGTCCCACGCTCGACGAGAACAACCGGCCCGCGGTGAGCTTCTCGCTGAACAACGACGGCGCCCGCAAGTTCGGCGTCTTCACCCAGGCGAACATCGGCAAGCAGCTCGGGATCGTGCTGGATAACCGCGTGGTCTCTGCGCCGCAGATTCAGTCGCGCATCGACGACGAGGGGCGCATTACCGGCAACTTCACCAACCAGGAAGCGCAGGATCTCTCGCTGAAGCTGCGCTCGGGCGCGCTACCGGCGTCGCTCAACTACCTCGAAGAGCGCACCGTCGGCCCGTCGCTCGGCGCCGACTCGATTCGCGCGGGCGTGACGTCGGCGGCCGGCGGCCTGCTGCTGGTCACGATCTTCATGCTGTTCTACTACCGCCTCGCCGGCTTCAATGCGCTGATTTCGATTGCGGTCAACCTGATCATCCTGCTCGGGCTGATGGCGTATGTCGGCGCGGCGATGACGCTGCCGGGCATTGCCGGGTTCATCCTGACGATCGGCATGGGCGTCGACTCGAACGTGCTGATCTTCGAGCGCATCAAGGAAGAGCTTGCGACCGCGAAGGGCGTGAAGCAGGCGGTGGCGGCGGGCTTCGACCGGGTGTTGCTCACGATTCTCGACACCCACGTCGCCTCGCTGATTGCGGCGGCATTCCTGTTCCAGTTCGGCACCGGCGCGATTCGAGGTTTTGCGATGACGCTGACCATCGGACTTTTATCAAACGTGTTCACGGCGTATTTCGTGTCGCGGACCTTGTTCGAGCTGACGCTGTCGCGGCGTCAGGTCGCCAAGCTTTCCATTTAGTTTATGGCCATCTTCACCAACCCCAATTACGACTTCATCAAGTGGCGCTGGCACGCCATTGCGTTCTCTGCGCTGATCATCATCGCCGGCATTGCTTACGCCGTTACCAAAGGCGTGCCGCTCGGCATCGACTTCTCGGGCGGCACCATCATCGTCGCCAAGTTCGAGCAGCCGGTCACGGTCGACCAGGTGCGCACGGCGCTGGCGGCATCGGTTCCCGGCGAGCATGTGATTCAGAGCTACGGCGACCCGGCCAACCGCGAAATCCTCATCCGCCTGCCGATGGCCGAGGGCGCCGACGAGGGCACCGCGCTCGAAGCGGGCGCCAACGCCGTGATGGCCGGGCTGACCAAGGCCAACCTCGGCAAGTTCGAGGTGATCAGCAAGGAGGTGGTCGGTCCCGTGATTGGCGCCGACCTGCAGCGCAAGGGCATTTACGCCACGCTTGCCTCGATCGTCGGCATCACCATTTACATCGGATTGCGCTTCCGCTTCGCCTTTGCGATCGGCGCGATTGCCGCCACGCTGCACGACGTGCTCGTGACGCTGGCGTTCCTGTTCTTCTTCGGCTACGACCTGTCGCTGAACGTCGTCGCGGCGATCCTGACCATCACCGGCTACTCGGTGAACGACACGATCGTGATCTTCGACCGCGTGCGCGAGAACCTCCGCACCAAGCGCCGCGAGCCGCTCGAGCAGGTCGTGAATACGAGCGTCAACCAGACCCTGAGCCGGACCGTGATCACCGCCGGCACGACCTTCCTCGCCGTGCTGTCGCTTTACCTGTTCGGCGGCGAAGTGCTCGAAGGGTTTGCGTTCACGATGCTGGTCGGCATCATCAGCGGCACCTACTCGACGATTTTCATTGCCGCGGCGATTGCCATTCTGCTGAGCGGCAAGCAGGCCAAGGGCCGGCCGCAAGGCACACGCAAGGCTTCGTAACGGGCCGCTGAGCCTGGCCAAGGGACGCTGGTGGATCTGCTGTCGGCCGCTTTGCTGGGCGTCGTCCAGGGACTCACCGAGTTCCTGCCGGTCTCGAGTTCGGGTCACCTGATCCTGGCGCGGGCCTTTTTCGGCTGGGACCCCGGGCGGTTCGGGATTGCGTTTGACGCGGCGTGCCACGTCGGCACCCTCCTCGCGGTCGTCGCGTATTTTCGCGACGATGTCGGGCGGCTGATTGCCGCGGCGCCGGGAGCGGTGACCGGCCGCGACGGCGAGTGGGAACGGCTCGGCCGGTTGATCATCGTCGGGACCATTCCGATCGTCATCGTCGGCGCGTTGTTCGCCGACGTGATCGAGGCGCGGGTGCGGACGCCGCTGGTGGTTGCCGTGAACCTGGTGATCGGCGGTATCGGGCTGATCTGGGTGGAGCGCATCGGCCGTCAGACCCGCGACGCGCGTTCGCTCGGCTACGGTGAGGCGCTCGCCATCGGCGTGGCGCAGGCGGCGGCGCTGGCGCCAGGACTGTCGCGGTCGGGCGTCACCATCACGGTGGCGATGTTCGAGGGCCTGCGGCGCGACGCGGCGGCGCGGTTCGTGTTCCTGATGAGCCTGCCCGCAGTGTTCGCCGTGGCCGTGAAAGAAGTGGTAGACCTGTCGGAAATCGGCCTGGCCGGCATTCCGGTCACGTTGATGCTGGTCGGCCTGGCAGTGTCGGCCATCGTTGGCTACGTCACGGTGAAGTACTTTGTACGGTACCTGTCGGGGCACTCGCTGGCGGTGTTTGCCTATTACCGGTTCGTGCTGGCAGCCGTGACGTTTGCCTGGCTGCTCGGGCGGAGTTAGGAGTGCAGAGTGAAGAAGAAGAAAATGCGACTCAACGTATTTCTCTTAACTCTGCACTCTGAACTCTGAACTGCGATGGTCCAGTGGTTACGTCGGAGCTTCTTGACCGGCCTGGTGGTCACCGTGCCGCTGATCATCAGCGTGGTGACGCTGGTCTGGGTGTTCCGCTTCGTTGACCGGGTTGCGACACCGCTGTCGCTCTACCTGCTGGGCCGGGAAGTACCGGGGCTGGGCGTGTTGTTCACGGCGGCGTTCATCCTGTTGGCCGGCGCGATTGCCACGAACGTGATCGGCCGGCGGGTGCTGCAGAGGACCGAGGCGCTGTTGTTGAACGTGCCGGTGTTCAAGACCGTGTATGCGCCGGTCAAGCAGCTGGTGGCGGCGTTCTCGCCCGACAACGAGGCGGGGTTCAAGAAAGTCGTGATGGTGGACGACCCGAAGCGCGGCACGGTGCTCGGGTTTCTCACCAGGGAGTTCACGGCGGATCGCGGGCGCGGTCCCGAGCCGTTGATTGCGGTGTACGTGCCGACCAATCACCTCTATCTCGGCGACGTGATGATTTGCCCGCGATCGGCGGCGAGCTTTCCGGATTTGTCGGTCGAAGATGGTGTGAGGATTTTTCTGACGGGCGGCATGGCGCTGCCGTCGCGGATTCGTACGAGGACAGGACACGATGGTGACGAGACTTCTTTGTAGGGTGTGGCTGACGGTGGCGCTGGCAGTGTTGGTGGCGCCGGTCGCGCTGCTGGCGCAGCCGACGGAGGGTCAGGCGGTGACGCATCGCCCCGGCGGCGAGGTCAACATCCAGCTGCCCGATCTCAACCAGGGCGACTTTCTTGGCATGACCGGGCATCAGATCCTGCTGTCGGGGCTGGTCGTGTGCGTGCTGGGGCTGCTGTTTGGCCTGTGGACGTACACGGCGGTCAAGAACCTGCCGGTTCACAAGTCGATGGCCGACGTGTCGGCGATCATCTATGAGACCTGCAAGGCCTACCTGATTCAGCAGGGCAAATTCCTGCTGATTCTCGAGCTGTTCATCGGCACCGTGATGGTGGCCTACTTCTGGCTGACCGGCCTCGAGGCGCCGCGCATTGCGATTGTCATCATCTTCAGCCTAATCGGCATCGCCGGCAGCTACGGCGTGGCGTGGTACGGCATCCGCATCAACACGCTGGCCAACTCCCGCACCGCATTCGCGAGCCTCAAGGGCAAAGCGTTTCCGGTGTGCGATATCCCGTTGCGATCGGGCATGAGCGTCGGCATGATGCTGATCTCGGTGGAGCTGTTGTTCATGCTCGCCATCCTGCTGTTCATTCCGGGCGAATACGCCGGCGCCTGCTTCCTCGGCTTCGCCATCGGCGAGTCGCTCGGCGCCTCGGCGCTGCGTATCGCGGGCGGCATCTTTACCAAGATCGCCGATATCGGCTCCGACCTGATGAAGGTGGTCTTCAAGATCAAGGAAGACGACGCGCGCAACCCGGGCGTGATTGCC
>JANOZI010000733.1:0-8964 GCA_031429375.1 Acidobacteriota bacterium
GGTCTACCTGCGCGAGGTCGCCGGTTTCAAGCCGGGAGATCGCGTCGCGATCCAGATGCCGAATTGCCTGGCGTATCCGGTGGCGGTCTTCGGCACGTTGAAAGCGGGCCTGATCATGGCGAACACCAACCCGCTCTACACCCCGTCGGAAATGGTCCACCAGTTTTCCGACAGCGGCGCGACCGGCCTGGTCGTGATCGATCTCTTCGCGCCGAAGGTCGCCGAAGTGCTCCCCAAAACGCGGATTAACACCGTCGTGGTCGTGACGATTGCCGACCTGCTCCCGCCCTTCAAGCGCACGCTGATCAGGCTGGTGCAGAAGTACGTCAAGAAGATGGTGCCGCCGATCACGTTCGCGCACACGAAGTTCGAGCGCGCGCTGGCGCAGGGCGCCGATCGCATCGCGTCCGGCGCGGACCCGCGGCTCTATGCCGAGGCGCTGACGCATGGCAGCGTGGCCGCGTTGCAGTACACCGGCGGCACGACCGGCGTGGCGAAGGGCGCCACCCTGACGCACGGCAACCTGATCGCCAACATGATGCAGGGCCTCGAGATGTGGCGGCCGTTTCTCCGGCTTGGCGAAGAAGTGATGCTCACCGCGCTGCCGCTGTACCACATCTTCGCATTCACGGCGAACCTGATGATTTTCTTCGCGGCCGGCGGACGCAACATCCTCGTGCCCAGCCCGCGGCCGCTCTCGAATCTGAAGGTGGTGATGACGACCGAGCCCATCACCTGGTTCACCGGCGTCAACACCCTGTTCGCCGGCTTGATGCACGAACCGTGGTTTATCGAGAAGAAGCAGTGGTCGCTGCGCGGCACGGTGGCAGGCGGCATGGCGCTCGTCCCGGTGATCGGCGAGCGCTGGGAGAAGGCGACCGGCACGCCGATCTACCAGGGCTACGGCCTGACCGAAACGTCTCCGGTTGCGACGCTCAATCCGTTTCAGCGGCCGAAGCGCGAGGCCATCGGCGTGCCCGTGCCCGGCACCGATGTCCGCTTCGTCGATGCCGACAACAAGGACGTCGCCTTCGGCGAAGTGGGCGAGTTGTGGATCAAGGGTCCGCAGGTGATGCAGGGCTACTGGCAGCGCCCGGACGAATCGGCGCGGGCGCTTCGCGACGGCTGGCTCGCGACCGGCGACATCGCGAAGATGGATGACGACGGCTACATCCAGATCGTCGATCGCAAGAAAGACATGATTCTCGTCAGCGGCTTCAACGTCTACCCCAACGAAGTCGAGGCCGTGCTCGCCGACCATCCCGGCATCGCCGACGTCGCGGTGGTGGGCGTGCCGGACGACGAATGCGGCGAGATCGTCGTCGCGTTCGTGACGAAGAAGGATCCGGCGCTGACCGAAGAGGCCGTGCGCCAGCACGCCAAGCAGTCGCTCACCGGCTACAAGGTGCCCCGCATCGTGGTGTTCCGCGACGACCTGCCGAAGTCGAACGTCGGCAAGGTGCTGCGCAAGGATCTACGGGACGAAGCCCAACAGGCCTACCTTGCGAGGAAGAAGGGCACCCCTTAAGGGGTGCCCTACGACCTCCGTTGGATAACGTCTGTCACTCGTTGATGGGGGCGGCGCTCGGGAAGGCCGGCCTGGCCCGGCGCACCACGCTCGGCATGAGCACGCTCGTCATCGCCAACAACCTGCCCGACATCGACGTCGCGGTCTTCGCCACCAACACGCTGGTGATGTCGTTTCGCCGCGGCTGGACGCACGGCGTGCTCGCCCAAGCCGTGCTGCCGATCGCGTTGACGGCCCTGATGCTCGCCTACGATCGCCTTGTCATTCAGCGCAGGCGCAAGTCGCCGCCCGTCCTGAGCGAGGGAGGTCGCGCGGATTCTCGCGCGACCTCGCGAGTCGAAGGGCCACCGGCGAAGGCCGGCGAGCTCCTGCTGTTGGCGTATATCGGCGTGCTCGCGCACGTTTACATGGATTTCCTCAACAGCTACGGCGTGCGGCTATTGATGCCGTTCTCTGATCGCTGGTTCTACGGCGACGCCTTGTACATCGTCGATCCGTGGTTGTACCTCGCGCTCGGCGCCGGATGGTGGATGGCGACGCAGCGAGAAAAGCGCGGCGCCGCTGACGCGGCGAAACCGGCGCGCCTCGGCGTGGTCCTCGCGCTGGTCTACATGGCGGTGATGTTCGGCTCGAACATCCTGGCGCGCGCAGAGGTGCGCGACGGCCTGGCGCGGGCGGGCCGTCCAGCAACCACCCGCTTCATGGTGACGCCGGTGGTGGCCAACCCGTTCAAACGCGAAGTGGTGATCGACGCCGGTGGACGCTATGAAAAGGGCCTCTTGTGGTTCGGACCGCTGCCGCACTTCAGGCCATCAGGTTTCGGCATCGACACCGAGCTCGACGATCCTGCGGTGCAGCCCGCGCTGCAGACGCCGCTGGCGCGCGCGTTCCTCGCCTGGTCGCGCTTTCCGTTTGCGGCGGTCGGGCCGTCCGGCATCTGGCTCAACGATTACCGCTATGCCAACGTCGGCCTCGGCGGCTGGTCGGCGGTGAAGGTGGTGGCAAGGACCCAGATACAATGACTGGATGCGTGTCGCCGCGCTTCTGCTGGCTGTGATGTTCGCAATCCCAACCGTGGTCTCCGGTTGGGGGTTCGAGGCTCACAAGTTCATCGCCGATCGCATGATCGACCTGCTGCCGGCGGAGTTGAAGCCGCTGTTCGAGAAGCGGCGCGCTTTTATTGTCGAGCGCTCGATCGATCCGGATCTGTGGCGCAACGTCGGATGGACCGACGAACCTCCCAATCATTATCTCGATCTGGATCACGAAGCCTTCGGCCCGTATCCCTTCGAAGGGCTGCCGCGTGACTACGACCGGGCGGTTCAGAAGTTCGGCAAGGCGTTTGTGCACGAGCAGGGGCTGGTGCCGTGGCGCGTGCAGGAGTTCTACGGCATGCTGCAGCGCGAGTTCGAATCGCTCAAGCGCAAGCCGGCGCCCGGCTACGCCCTCGACAACATCGTGTTGTACTCCGCGATTCTTGCCCACTACGTGAGCGACGCGCACGTACCGCTCCACGCCGTGATCAACCACAACGGCCAGCTCACCGGCCAGGAGGGCCTGCACTCGCGATGGGAGACCGAGCTTTTCGAACGGACGCGCGCTCGAATCAAGGTGTCGCCGGCGTCGCCGAAGGGCGTGACCGACCCTCGCGCCTTCATCTTTGAAACGCTGCTGGCGAGCAACCGTGCGTCGAAAAACGTGCTCGAGTCGGATCAGCGGGCGGCCATAGGCCGCGAATTCTATGACGAGGGCTACTTCGAGGCATTCGCGCAGGGCACCATGCCGGTGCTCGAGCGCCGCCTCAACGATGCGATCAGCGGGGTCGCCTCGATCATCATCGGTGCGTGGGAACAAGCCGGCAAACCCGCCCTCCCGCCGGATCTGCCGCGAACCCCGCGGCGAATTCCTCGTCCTAAACAATGATGGATGTTTACCTTGTTCCCATCAGCCGCGACACCTTCGAGTGTTATTACGAGGCCGCCGATGATGAGGAACCGGAGCCGGTCGACGGGCAAGGCTTCTTCGGCCGCATGAAAGCCCGCTTCCAGGCGCAGCTGCGCGAAGCCGAGGAGGCGCGTCACCAGGCCGCGCCGGAAGTGCCCAGGACGCTGTTTGGCAAACTCCACCAGCGATCGCTCAGATGGATTGCCGAGCGTATTGCTGAACAGCGGTTGTTGTGGCACTTGCGGAGCGCGGATGCGGCGACGCTGTTCATCGCGACCGATCTGCAGACCGTCGCGGCCGAAGAGATGATGCGCGTGGCGATGAAGCGCGATGCCGATCGCCACTTGAAGCTACTCGTCCTCCACTCGTTGCTGCTGATCCTGTCGGTGCCCGTCGCGTTGGTCCCGGGACCAAACGTCCTCGGTTATCTGTTTACCTTCACGGTCGTGGGACATTTCCTGTCGTGGCGCGGGGCGCGGCATGGCGTCGCCGGCGTCCGCTGGGAGGTGAAATGCAGCGATGAACTGGCCACGCTGCGCGGCGCCTTGACCCTGGCGGAGCCGGCCCGCCATCGCGCGATTCGAGAGGTCGCCAACCGGCTCCACATGCCGCGCATGGTGAAGTGGGTCGAGCGAATGGCCCCGCCGACCGCGTGATATTCTCGATGCTGTGACCCTCGGCGAGCTGGCTCGGCGATTAGAGTGCCCCGTCGAGGGCGATGCCGGCATCGAGATCCACCGCGTGGCCAGGATCGAATCCGCCGGCCCCGGCGACCTCACGTTTTTCGCCGCCGCCAAATACGCCGCGGCGCTGGCAGCCACGAAAGCAAGCGCCGTCATCGCCGGCGCGGACAGCGCCGGCGCACCATGCGCGGTGATCCGCAGCGTCTCCCCGTACCTGACCTTCGCGCGGGCGATCCAGCTGCTCTCGCCGGAGCGCAGGCCCGAACCCGGCGTGCATCCATTGGCCGCCGTTGCCGCCGACGCGGCGGTCGATCCCAGCGCCACGGTCGGCGCCTTTGCGGTGATCGAGCGCGGCGCGCGGGTCGGCGCCCGCACCGTCGTGCATCCTCATGCCGTGATTGGCGCCGAGGCCGCGATCGGGCCCGACTGCGTGGTGCACGCGCACGTCTCGATTCGCGAGCGCTGCGTGCTCGGCGCGCGCGTGATCGTTCAGAACGGCGCGGTGATCGGCAGCGACGGCTACGGCTTCACGCCGCGGCCCGACGGGTCGCACGAAAAAATTCCGCAACTGGGGCCGGTCGTGATCGAAGACGATGTCGAGATCGGCGCCAACACCACGATCGATCGGCCGGCGCTCGGCGAGACGCGGATCAAAGCGGGAGTGAAGATCGACAACCTCGTGCAGATTGCGCACGGCGTCGTGGTTGGCCGCAACTCGCTGTTGGCGGCCCAGGTCGGCATTGCCGGCAGCACCGTGATCGGCGACGGCGCGATGTTCGGCGGCCAGTCCGGCGCCGCCGGCCACTTGACGATCGGCGATCGCGTGAGAGTGGCGGCGAGGACGGCGATCATCGCGTCGATCGATCCCGATATGTCGATGTCGGGCCATCCGATGATGGAAACCTCCGCGTGGCGGCGCGTCCACGTGGCGGTACGCAAGCTGCCCCGCATGAGGAAGCAATTGAAAGATCTCGAAGAACGCCTGGCGGCGATGGAAGAACAGGCGAAATAACCAAGAACGACCTCCGAATAACCAATAACCAATTACCAATAACCAAAGAACCAATGCGTAAATTATCGACTGCCTTCCTCGCACTGATTGCCCTCGGCACGGTGCTTTGGCTCGTGCCGCTGCAAGCGGCGGTGCGGCCGCCGAAGCTCCAGTACGAGCGGCTGGTGCTGCCCAACGGGCTGGTCGTCATCCTGCACCAGGACAAGTCGACGCCGATCGTGCACGTCGAGCTGCAGTATCACGTCGGCTCCAAGAACGAGAAAGCCGGGCGCACCGGCTTCGCTCACTTCTTCGAGCACTTGATGTTCAAAGGCTCCAAGAACGTCGAGCCGGAGCAGCACACCTCGATCCTCGCGTCGGTCGGCGGGCAGGCCAACGCCTACACCAACGAGGATCAAACGGTGTTCTGGCAGACGCTGCCGGCGCAATACCTGCCGCTCGCGTTGTGGATGGAGGCCGACCGCATGGCCACCCTCCGCATCGATGAAAAGACCTTCGTGTCGGAGCGTGAAGTGGTCAAGGAAGAGCGCCGCATGCGAATCGAGAACCCGCCGTTCGGGTTGCTCAACGAGCTCATCACCTTCCATGCCTTCGACGTGCATCCCTATAAGTACCCGGTGATCGGCAGCATGAACGACCTCAATGCCGCGACCATCGACGACGTGCGCGACTTTTATAAGACCTACTACGTGCCCGAGAACGCGACGCTGCTCATCGCCGGCGACTTCGACACCGACCTCGTCGTGAACATGGTGAACCAGTACTTCGGCCGGGTGCCGAAGGCGGCGAGCCCGGTGCCGCGAGACATTCCGCAGGAGCCGCCGCACAAGAAAGAAAAGCGCGTCACGCTCGAGCAGCCCTGGCCCCTGCCCGCGGTGGTCGTCGCCTACCACGTGCCGTACAACGGCCACCCCGACTCGTACCCGATGTTCGTGATGTCGAAGACGCTCTCGGACGGGCAGACGTCGCGCATCTACCGCAAGCTGGTGTACGAGACCGGCCTGGCGTTGACGGTGTTCGGCAGCAGCAGCTTCCAGGAGCAGCCCGGCATTTTCTACGCCGTGGCGATCGTCAACCCCGGCCAGTCGCCGCAGGCGGTGGAGAAGGCGCTGATCGCGGAGTTCGACCGGCTGAAGGTCGAGGGCATCTCCGAACGCGAGCTGCAGCGCGCCAAGAACCAGTTCTCGCGCGACTACATCGTCAGCCGGCTGTCGATCAAGGAAAAGGCGTCGCAGCTGGGGCACGCTGAGGTGATCCAGAAAGACATCACGTCCGCGGATGGCGAGTACGACACCTTCCTCAAGGTCTCGTTGGAGGATTGCAAGCGGACGGCGAAGCAGTACTTCGTTCCCGAGACGCGGCTGGTGATGACGATCATGCCTTCTAAAGGAGCCAGGCAGTGAGATTGAAGACGCTGGTCACCTTTGGCTTTTTGTCGGCCGCCACGGCGATGATGATGGCGCAGGCCGTGTCGTCGTCGAACTGGCCTCGCGAGAACCCGCCGCGGCCGCTGCCGGCGCGGCCCGTCACGTTTCCGCCGTACGAGATTCGCAAGCTGGCCAACGGCCTGCAAGTGGTGCTGGTCAGCCAGAACGAGCAGCCCTCGCTCAGCGTGCGCATGATCATCAAGGCCGGCGCCGCGCAGGACCCCAAGAACAAGCTGGGCGTGGCGATGCTGACGGCGACGCTGCTCGACCAGGGCGCGGGCAATCGCACCGCCGAGCAGATCGCCGACACCATCGACTTCATCGGCGGCGTGCTCGGCACGGGTGCGGGCAGCGATCTCAGCTTCGTCAATGCCATCGTGATGAAAGACAGCTACGAGGTGGCGCTCGAGCTGATGTCGGACGTGGTGCAGCGGCCGACGTTCAGCCAGGAGGAAATCGACCGGCAGCGGTCGCAGGCGCTGTCGGCGCTCAAGGTCTCTGCCGAGGACCCCGACGCGGTCGCCAGCCAGGTGATCGACCGCCTGATTTACGGCTTCCATCCGTACGGCTTACCCGGCAACGGCACCGCCGAATCGCTGACGTCGCTGACGCGCGCCGACTTCGTCGAGTTTCACCGCAACTACTTCGTCCCGAACAACGCGCTGCTCGCGGTGGTGGGCGACATCGATCCCAACGAGGCGATGAAGGGCCTCGAGAAGTATTTCGGCGCCTGGAAGCCGGGCACGGTCCCGGTCGCCAGCGCGACCGAGCCGCCCGAGGCAACCAAGCGCGTCATCGTGATCGACAAGAAAGACGCAGTGCAGACCGAGATCCGGGTCGGCCACATTGCGATTCCGCGCAAGCACAACGACTACGAAGCGATCGACCAGGCGGTGAAGATCCTCGGCGGCGAGGGCGCCAACCGGTTGCAGCAGGTGTTGCGCTCGCAGCGGCAGCTGACCTACGGCGCCTCCGCGGATCTCGACACCTTCAAGATGGCCGGCGCGGTGATCGCCGAAACCGACACGCAGACGTCGAAGACGGCCGAGGCCTTGCGAGTGGTGGTGGACGAGTTCTCGCGGCTGCAGCGCGAGCGCGTCTTCGACGAAGAGCTGCGCGGCGCGCAGGACTACATGGTCGGGCACTTTCCACTGACCATCGAGGTGCCCGATGCGATTGCCACGCAGGTCTTGAACCAGCTGTTCTACGAGCTGCCGGTGGAGGATCTGCCGCGATACCGCGAGCGGGTGATGCGGGTCACACCCGACGAGATTCAGCGCGTGGCGCGGTGGTTCATCCGGCCGGCGCAGCTGTCGGTGGTGCTGGTCGGCAACGCCGACGCGTTCGTCAAAGACCTCAAGGGCGTCGGCTTCGGCGATTACGAGCGCATCCCGATCGAGCGAGTCGACCTGCTGTCGGCCGATTTCCAGCGGCGAAAGTAGGGACAAACCTTAAGGTTTGTCCCCACGCGAGCGCGAATGACCCGCCTGATGATCTCGTGCGGCGAGCCGTCCGGCGACCTCTACGCCGGTGCGCTCGTCGCGGCGCTACGTGCCCGCGAGCCCGACATCGACGTGTTCGGGCTGGGCGGCGATCGATTGCAGGCCGCCGGCGGTCGCCTGGTCGCGAATTTCGACGGCTTGTCCGTGACCGGCCTCACCGAAGTGCTGCGGGTGCTGCCGCGATCGTGGGCGACCATGAAGGCGCTGATCCAGGCGGCCCGCGCGGAACAGCCAGACGCCCTCGTCGTGATCGACTATCCCGACTTCAATTTCCGGCTGATGGCGGCGGTCAAGCGGCTTGGCGTGCCCGTGATCTACTACGTGAGCCCGCAGCTCTGGGCCTGGCGCGCCGGCCGCATCAAGACGATGAAGAAGTTGGTTGACTGCGTGCTGCCGATCTTTCCATTCGAGGAAGCGATCTATCGCCGCGAAGACATGGACGTGCGTTTCGTCGGCCACCCGCTCGTCGATCTGGCGCGGCCGTCACGCTCGCGGGACGCATTCCTGGGCGGGCTGCATCTCGATCCGTCGGCGCCGGTCGTCGCCATGCTGCCGGGCAGCCGGCCGAATGAGCTGACCAGGCTCGCACCGGTGATGATCGAAGCCGCGCGGCTCGTCGCCCGGACGATTCCCAACGCCCAGTTCATCATCGCCCGCGCGCCACACCTCGCCGACACGCTGTTCGAGGGCTTCGGCCTCCACCCCACCACGCACAGTCCGCGTGGCGGGGGCCCCGGCCTCCACCCCACCACGCAAAGTCCGCGTGGCGGGGGCCCCGGCCTCCACCCCACCACGCAAAGTCCGCGTGGCGGGGGCCCCGGGCTGCGGCGGGAATGGCCGTCGCTTGCCATCCTGGCGGTGGCGCCGG
>JANOZI010000734.1:0-6059 GCA_031429375.1 Acidobacteriota bacterium
CAAATCAATTTCACGTGTGACAGCGAAGAGATCGTCGGCCTGCTCGGGCCGAATGGCGCGGGCAAGTCGATGCTGCTCAACATTCTCGCGACGCTGCTGGCGCCGTCGCTAGGGCGCGTCGACTACGGGGAGCACACAGTGGCCAGCGGGGGCGCCGACGTCCGCGCCCGCATCGGCATGCTCGGCCACGATCTGTTTCTCTATCCAGAGCTGACGGCGTACGAGAACCTGTCGTTTTTCGCGCAGTTGTATGGCCTGAAGGATGTGCCGGCGGTCGTGCACGCCGCGCTCGAGCGTGCCGGCCTCGCCGATCGCGCCAACGACTTCGTGTCGAGTTTCTCGCGCGGCATGCGCCAGCGGGTCGCGCTCGAACGGGCGCTGCTGCATGAGCCCAGGTTGATCCTGCTCGACGAGCCTTTTACCGGATTGGATCAGGCATCGACATCGGCGCTGGTCGCTCGCCTGCTGGAGCGCCAACGCGCCGGCTGCATCGTCGTGATTGCCACGCACGACCTCGACGTCGCCGACGGGTTGCTGAGCCGGGCGATCTACCTCAAGAACGGCCGCATCGTCGGCACCGATACCGACAGTCGCGGCCTGGCCGATCGATACCGGCGTGCCCTGCAATGATGGCGGACTTTTTCCGCGTCGCGTGGCACGTGATGCGCAAAGACATCACGGTCGAAGTGCGCAGCAAGGAAGTGCTGCTGACCACGCTGTTTTTCGCCGTGTCGGTCGTGCTGGTGTTCTCATTCGCGATCGTTCGCGAAGGCCGCGCGCCCGACGATGTGGCGGCCGGCATTCTCTGGGTGGCGATCTCGTTTTCAGGCACCCTGGCGATGGGCCGCACCTTCGAGCGCGAGCGCTACAACGACACGTTGCGGGCGCTGATCCTGGCGCCGGCGGAACGCCCCGCGATCTATACAGGCAAGCTGCTCGGTCTGTTGCTGCTGCTCGGTCTCGTCGAGATTGTGCTGGTGCCGCTCATCGGCCTGCTGTTCAATGCTCCGATCCTGGCATACCCAGGAATGTTGACGGCCCTGCTCGTGCTGGGCACCGTCGGGTTTGCCGCCGTCGGAACGTTGTTCGCCGCGATGCTGGTCCGGGTGCGCAGCCGTGACACGCTGCTGCCGGTGTTGCTCTATCCGATTACGATTCCCGTCATGATCGCGGGCGTGCGCGGCACCGCCGCGCTGTTCCAGGCCACGCCCGACGAGGCGATGGCGCAATTCTGGATTGCGCTGCTGGTGTTCTGGGACGCGATCTTCATTACACTCGCACTCTGGACGTTCGAACCCGTCATGACGGAGTGACAGGTGACAGTTCAGAGTTCAGAGTTCAGAGTTAAGCGTTACGGAATAGAATTCGAACCGCAGCCATGAAGCATCTGACGACCCCGTTCATCGGTATCTCCGCGGCGATGCTGGCGGTCGCGCCGTGGATCATCAACGCCGCGCCCTACGAGTCGACGATGGGGCTGGTGCAGAAGGTGTTTTACTTTCACTTTCCGTCGGCGATCCTGTTTCTGCTCGCGGCGACAATCTGCGGAGTGAGCAGCGCGATCTTTCTGTTTGGCAGGAAAGCGAAGGCCGATGGGTGGGCGATCGCCGCGGCCGAGCTGGGCCTGGTGTTCGGCTCGCTGACGCTGGTCACCGGTCCGCTCTGGGCGCGCAAGGCGTGGGGCGTGTGGTGGGTGTGGGACCCGCGGCTGACCTCGAGCCTGTTGTTGTGGATGATCTTCAGCGCCTACCTGCTGCTGAGGAAGTACGGCGGGCCTGGTTCCGACAAGCTGGGCGCCGGCATGGCGCTGTTCGGCATGGCCAACGTGCCGTTCATCTACGTGTCGGTGAATGTGTGGCGCACGCTGCATCCACAGACATCCGTCGTGCCGACGCTGCCGACCGACATGGGCATACCGCTGTGGTTTTGTTTTGCGGCCATGACCATGCTGTTCCTGTCGTTGCTGAGTCTGCGGGCGCGGCTGGAGCATCAGCGGGCCCGCGTCGAAGTGCTGTATCTTGCCGAGGACGAAGCGTGATGCGATTGCTGCGAATGCTCTTGCTGCTTGGCGCTCTGGCCGCGAGCGCGCTGCCGGCGATCGCCGCGCAACAGCCGCCGCCGCAGAGCGAGTTCGTGCCGGTAGATGACATTCCGCCGGGCGAGCAGATTCCCGCCATCAATCTCGTGGCAGCGGCATACGGCTTCGTGTGGGTCGTGCTGCTTGGTTACGTCTGGTCGATCGGCCGTCGTCTTCAGAAAGTCGAGAGCGAGCTGGTCGAATTGGAATCTCGGAAGCGGTAGATGGAGATCGGTGTCCCGACCGCGGCGCACTTCATCTTCATTCCTTCCGTGCTGATCGTCGGCCTCGTGATTGGATGGATCCTCGGCTCGCGCGCCGCGCAAGACGCGATGGCGATGGAGATGCGCAAACGGGAAGAACGACAGAAAGCGAAGCCGCCGGCCTAACGCCCTAAGGCGAGGCGCTGCGCCAGTACGTCAGGCAGTCCTTCCGCCACGATCCGCGCCTGCGCCGCGGCGATCGGATACTCCACTCGGTAAATCGTGATCTCGCGCGTGGCGGTATCGACCGTCGCGAACCCCGCCCTGGGATCGCCATCGCGCGGCTGGCCCACCGACCCGGGGTTGACCAGATACCGGTTGGCCTCTTCTATCGAGATCGTCAGCGGACGCTGATCATCGGCGGTGGCGAGTCCGAACTGTTCCTTCGACAGGTAGTGGCCGACCTGCACGTGCGTGTGGCCGAACAGGCACACGGAGCGCCGCGCGGAGTGCATCGCCCGCAGCGCGTCGAGGTCGTCGAACACGTACGCGTCTTCATCGAACGGCGTGCCGTGGCAGATCTCGATGAGGTCGTCGACCACCATCGGGCCGGCGGGTAAGGACGCCAGCCACTCGCGGTTCTCGGGAGACAGCCGATCGTAGGTCCAGCGGATGGCGCTGCGCGCGACCGCGTTGAAGCCCTCGGGGCTTTCGATGCCCGAGCCGACCTTATCGTGGTTGCCGCGGATGAGCGCGTGCGGCTGCAACGCCTGGATGCGCTCGCAAATCGCATTGGGATCGGCGCCGTAGCCTACCAGGTCGCCAAGCACCAGCACCCGCTCGAAGCCCAGCGGGGCCGCCTCGGCCATGACCGTCTCGTAGGCCTCCAGGTTGGCGTGAATGTCGCTCAGAACCAGGTAACGCATCAGGTATCCAACCACTCCAGAATGGCGTCGACGAGCTCCTCGACGGAGCCGCGTCCTGCGTCCACCCGGAGGTGCGCCTGGCGGTAGGCCGCGAGGCGCTGATTATAAAGCTGTTCCATCTCCAGCCGATCCGTAGCGAGCGGTCTTCGGCCATCGACCGGAATTCGTGAGATAACCGTGGAAAACGGGGCATCCAGCCATACCACGGCGCCGTCCCTGAGCATCAATTCGCGGTTGTCGGGGTCCGCAAACGTGCCGCCGCCCGACGCGACCACGGCGCCCCGCTGGGGCAGGAGGCCAATCAGTACGGCCCGCTCGCGGGTCCGGAAATAGGGCTCGCCGTCCTGCCGGAAGATGGTGGGGATGTCGCGGCGCTCGTCGCGCTCGATGCAGGCGTCGATGTCTTCGACTTTCCAATCGAGCCGCTTGCCCAGCGCGCGCGCCGTGGTCGTCTTGCCTGCACCCATGAAGCCCACCAGGTAGACCTTGTCGGCCTTCACGCGCGCGGCCTGGCCCCCGCCGCCCGCACCGCCAGGCGATCGAGGTCGTCGAAAAACGACGGATACGACACGGCCACGGCGTCGGCGCCATCGATCTGGGTCGGGCCCGTCGCGCCGAGCGCGGCGATCGCAAAGGCCATCGCCAGCCGGTGATCGCCGTGCGCGTGCACCGCGCCGCCGGCCAACGGCGTGCCACGGCGCACCTGGAAGCCGTCGGGCCGTTCATCCGCGTCGGCGCCCATCGCGCGCAACCCCGCGACCAGCTCCGCGATGCGATCGCTCTCCTTGAAGCGCAGCTCGCCGGCGCCGGAGACCGTCACGCTGCCGCCGAAGGTCCCGAGCGTGGCCAGCACCGGCAGCTCGTCGATCAGCTCCGGCACTTGCTCCGGCGCGATCACCACGTCACCGAGCGCCGCGTACCGGATGCGGATGCGCCCGACCGGCTCGCCGTTCCAGTCGCCATCGACCGTGGTTTCAACATTGGCGCCGGCACGGCGTAGCACTTCGATCAGCGCCGCGCGCGAGGGATTGAGGCCCACGTCGATAATCGTCACGTCCGACCCCGGCATCGCGGCGGCCGCCACGGCCAGGAACGCGGCCGAGGACAGATCGCCCGGCACGCGCAGGGTCTGGCCGGCGAGGCGTTGGCCGCCCGCGAGCGTGATGGCCCGGCCGGAAATGGTCACGGTCGCGCCGAACGCGGCAAGGGCCCGTTCCGTATGATCACGAGTAGAGGCGGCCTCCACGACCTGGGTATCGCCCCTCGCCTGCAGGCCTGCCAGCAACACGGCGGACTTGACTTGCGCGCTGGGCGTCTCGGGGGCGAAGCGAATGCCGTTGAGCGCCGCGCCGTGAATGGTGACCGGCGGGCGATCGCCCGGCGCCGCGGAGACGACGGCGCCCATTTGCGTGAGCGGCGCGATGATCCGCCGCATCGGGCGGCGGGAGAGCGAGGCGTCGCCGATCAGGGTCGATGCGAACGGATGCGCGGCAAGGACCCCGCTCAGCATCCGCATGGTGCTGCCCGAATTGCCGCAATCGAGTGGGCCGGCGGGCGCGGTGAGGCCACGCAGGCCGCGGCCCTCGATCGTCACGCCCGCGGGTTCGCTGTCGCGCGGTGGTGCGGTTCGTGAGACGATAGCGCCGAGCGCCGCGATGCAATCCAGCGTCGAGGCGCAATCGGCGCCGGGCGCGTAGTTGGCGACGAAGGAGCGGCCGTCGGCAATCGCCGACAGCAGCGCGTAACGGTGCGAGATGGATTTGTCCCCCGGAACCCGGAGCTCGCCGCTGACGGCGCGCGCGGGCGCTATAGCAATTCGGTCGGCCACTCGCATCAGGCTCACCACTATAGCAACTTGACCATCTTTGAAGCGCTATGGTACTTAACCAACACATGCCACGCGAGATGCGACTCCGGCCCGGCGATCTCACCGGTCGCGCGGGCGCGACAACGGAGCGACCGCCAATGCTATCAATGAAGCTCCCCGAGAGATGATTCCACCGCGCACGGTGCGCCTCGAATTCAACAGCGCGTTCGACATGCTCGATTTCGTGCAGGTCGTGAGCGACCATGTCGGCAAGATGGCCGGGCTCGACGAAGACCAGCTGCACTGGGTCAGCGTCGCGGTGCGCGAGTCGGTGGTCAACGCCATCAAGCATGGCAACAAGAACGATCAGAGCAAGCGCGTGATCGTCGAGTTCAGCCCCGTGCCGCCGGCCGGCGCCGAGGAAATCGTCATCCGCATCGAAGACCAGGGCGAGGGCTTCGTGCCCGAGGAAGTGGCCGACCCCCTGGCGCCAGAGAACATCCTCAAGTCGAGCGGCCGCGGGATCTTTCTGATCCGCAACTTCATGGACGAAACGGTGCTGAAGAAAGTGCCGGGCGGCATGGAGATCAAAATGGTCAAGAAAATACCGAAAGGGCTTGGGGCTTGAGGCTTGGGGCCTGGGCCTGACAAAGTAACGGTTACCGATCCCGCCTTCCTGGCGACCGCCATCGAAACGGTGGTCCGCGCCGGCAACATCCAGATCGCGAAGTTCGGCACCGCCGTGCGGGTCGAGAAGAAGGGCAAGATCGATCTGGTCACCGAGGTCGACCTCGAGATCGAGCGCATGTTCCGCGCGCTCGTGGCCGAGCGCTTCCCCGGTCACGACGTGATGGGCGAAGAGCAGGGGCTCGACTCGACCGGCTCGCGGCATCGCTGGGTGTTCGATCCGCTAGACGGCCCCCAGCACCGCCTCGCCATCGATCTCGAGCGCGAGCGACGCGCAGAAGATCGGCACGCCGTGCGCGTAGTTGGTGGTGCCGTCGAGCGGATCGAACACCCAGCGATGCCGCGAGCCGGTCGAGTCG
>JANOZI010000735.1:0-2067 GCA_031429375.1 Acidobacteriota bacterium
CGCGCGACCGGTCGCACCTACGACGTCTCGCCGGACGGCCAGCGGTTCCTGATGATCAAGACTTCGGGCACCGAGCAGGCTCCAAGCATGGTCGTCGTGTTGAATTGGCTGGAGGAGCTGAAGGTCAAGCTGCCTGGGAAGTGACCGACGCGGCGAACGATCGCGGACGTCGCCGTTTAGGTTAATAAGCGACCCGCGGCCGGATGATGTGGAAGGAATTGCGGCCGGTGACGGTCCGCCTTCGCGAAGCGCACTGCTTTGGCTGCGCTACGGCGGGACAGACTTCGCTGGACGCCGGCTCGCCCAGACGAAGCCACTCGCAGTTCAGGTTGTGAAGTCTGGCGTTCCTAGCGCCAGCCAGTTGGAACCAAGTGGCTGCGTGGCTTCAATAAATCGACGGGCTTCGGCGTGCAGCCTGACCCCTTGCTGGCCCTCCAGGAAACCCTTACAGTAGGCCCATGAGCCCTCTTCAAGCCCGTGTCGAGAACGGCCGGCTCGTGCTCGACGAGCCGACAACCCTGCCGGAGGGAACGGTTGTCGACCTGGTCGCCGACGACGAGGGCGACGACCTCACAGACGAGGAGCGTCGCGGGCTCCACGAGGCTCTCGCGGCATCTTGGAAAGCGGAGTCGGGTCGTCTTCGACCGGCTGCCGCGATTCTCGACGAACTGCGCCGCAGCCGGTGACCCTCCCTGTCCGAACCACACCGGAAGCTGATGTACAGATTCTCGAAATCGACGGCTGGTGGCGCCGGAACCGCGACGCGTCGCCGAATCTGTTCCTTGAGGAGTTGACGGCGGCGTTCGACACAGTCGGCGACGCGCCATACCTCGGCCGACTCTATCAACAATCACCAGTACCCGGTACGCGTCGCGTTCTGCTGAAGGGGACGCGTTATCACGTCTACTACGTCCCGTCCGCTAACGAGATAAGAGTGCCTTGCGGTGTGGCACGCACGGCGTGGCGCCGGCCCACCGCTTCGCGCGATAGATTCGGTGGCGTCCCCGACGGGATTCGAACCCGTGTTTTAGCCTTGAAAGGGCCACGTCCTGGGCCTCTGGACGACGGGGACGCACGGTGAGAAACATCGATTGTAACATGCAGGCTTTCGCGCCCCCGTGGCGACCGCGCCGTTCAGTGGTTGGGCACCGTCAGCGTTGGTCCTTCCGCAACACCTCGATCACAAGTAGCACGCCCCCGCAGGCGCAGACGATGCTACACTTATGCGATAGAGCATCGTCATATGGCAAAAACTGCGATCTCGTTGACGCTCGAGCAAACCAACCTACTCTGGCTGAAGGGCCGCGCCAGGGTCGTGGCCGGCGGCAGCCTCAGTGCCGCCGTCGATCAACTGATTACCGAGGCCCGATCGGGGCGACTCGGTCAGACCGATCCCCCACGGTCGGTGGTCGGCACCATCGATCTCCCGGACGATAGCGCGCTCGCCGCCGGCAAGGACGCGATGAGGGATCTCTTCACCGGTTCACTGGCGCGACCGATCTTCGTTCACGAGCGGCCGACCGGGTACGGGGCCTCCAAACCCCCGATCAAGAAGAAGACGCGTCGTGGCTGAGATCGGCGCGGCGGTGACCGACACGCACCCATTGCTGTATCACGCCGGCGGCCGCGGGCTCGGGCCCAGGGCCGCCGCGCTGTTTCAAGCCGCGGAAGAAGGGCGCGCCGTCATTTATGTGCCGATGGCGGTGTTGTGGGAAGTGACCTTGCTCGCGCGCGCCGGGAAGATCAACTTGCGCCGCACTCCGCGGGCGTTCCTGGTCGATCTGTTCACGAACATCGCCTACCAGCCATACGATCTGACGCGCGACCAGGTCTTCGACGCCGACGAGCTGCGCTTCAACCGCGATCCCTTCGACGCCCTGATCGTGGCCTCCGCGCGCGCGCTGGAGTTGCCGCTCGTCACGCGCGACGTCGAGATTGTCGACGCGCGCGTGGTCAAGGTGCTCTGGTAAGACCGGCGACAGCTACTGCTGTTGCCGTGGCCGCTGCGCAGCGCTGGTCGAGGCGGTATCCCGTCAAGCAGTGCGACCCCGTCAAGAGGTGCCGCCC
>JANOZI010000736.1:0-1851 GCA_031429375.1 Acidobacteriota bacterium
CGCCGCAGCACTTGCGCCAGCTGCGCCCGCGCCACCGTCAGCTTTGGATCGAGCAGCAGCGCCTGCTCGAGCGCTGCCTTCGCATCGGCATCGCGGCGCTGTAAGAATGCGGCCAGGCCGGCGCCGAAATGCAGCCGCGCGTTTTTCGGATCGAGGGCCATGGCGGCCTTGAACGCGTCGGCGGCCACTTGCGCGCGGCCGGCCTTGATCGCATTCCAGCCATCCTGCTCCAGCATTCCAGCGCGCGGACTGTTCTGGGCCGCGGCAAGCCCCGACACGAAAATCAGCACAGCGGCCAGCGCGAAGCCACGAGTCACAACAGCCATGATAAATGCATCACACCGAAACACCGAAACACTGAAACACCGATTAGGCCTTTGAAAAACATTTTCTGTGATTCTGTGTTTCCGTGTTTCCGTGTGATGTATTGGCTGCTTAGACATCCAGGCCAATCATGCGCATGAGCTCGAGCGCGTTGCTCTGGGTGATGATGCCGTCGCGCAGCCTGTAGTCGAAGCGCATCTGGCCGTCTTCGACCTGATCCTGCAGATGCACGTTCCGGACCTGGCCGGGAACAATCGCCGCGATCTCGGTGAGCGCCAGGTCATGGGTCGTCACCATGCCAATCGCGCGCCGCGCCAGCATCATCCGCACCAATCCCTCGGCGGCGATGCGGCGGTCCTTGGAGTTGGTGCCGCTCAGCAGCTCGTCGAACAGGAACAGCACGGGCCGCGGCCCGTCGAGCAGGTCGCAAATCACCCGGATGCGCAGCACCTCGGTGTAGAACCCTGACCGGCCCTCGTGTAACGAATCCGTGTGGCGCAGGCAGGTGCCGACCGACAGCGGCGTGAGCCGCAGTCGCGAGGCGCGCACCGGCGCGCCGGCCAATGCCAGCACGGCATTCAATCCGACCGTCCTCATCAGCGTGCTCTTGCCCGACATGTTCGAGCCGCTCACTATGAGGATGCTGGTCGGGCCTGAGGCTTCAAGCCCCAAGCCAACTGAGTTACTGACCGCCGTGGCCCGCGGCAGCAAGGGATGCGCGAGATCGGCGCCGTCGAACATCGCGCCCTCGCCGGGCTCGAGCAACTCGGGAAACGGGTCAGCCGGGTGCTCGTACGAATACCCGGACAGCGACAGCAAGGCTTCCATCTCGCCAACCGCGTCGACCCAGTCGTGCAGCGCGCGGCCATGGCGGGATTTCCACGACTCCGCCGCGTAGGCCACCTGCACGGTGAACAACATTGGTATCTCGAGCAGCCGCGCGAACACGTTGTGCCGCGAGTCGGCCCAATCCGAGATCCGCGCCAGCTTCGCGATGCCGCGCGATGCGGCCATGCCGTCCGCTGTTCCCTTCAGCCGCGTGGCCAGCGCCACCACCGCCGCATCGTCGAACGGCTCGCGCTCGATCTCGCCAATCACTTTCGACAGCAGATCCAGACCGGCCGATTCGGTGGCGGACGACAAGCCTTCGACAATTGCATTGGCCCTCTTGGCAAGAAACCCCAAGAGCACGAGGTCGATTGGCAGCAGAACGGCCAGCGGCCAGCCGGTGCCACCTTGCAGGATCACGATCACGGCGCCGGCAAACGCCAACGCCAGCATCACGATGACCGGCCGCAGCGCCGGCGGGAGAGACGATGCCGCTTCGGCCCAGGCAATCAGCGGCGCGGGTTCAATGCGCCGCCGGGCGCCGGCCTTGACCACGGCAATGCGCTCCCGCAGATCAATCCGCGTGCGCAATCCCGCAATGCGCGACTGGCGCTCGCGCACGTGCAGTGTGGAACCGGCGGACGACAGCCACGCGGCCAGGCGCTCTTCGCCCATCGGTGTGCGCGCGCCGGAGATGAG
>JANOZI010000737.1:0-6518 GCA_031429375.1 Acidobacteriota bacterium
CGACAACCGCGCATCGACCTCGTCGAGCAAGGCCTTCTGATCGCGCAGGTCGGTGTCGAAGACCTTGAGGTCCCAATAGGTACGGATCGCCACGCGGCCGTTTTCCGCGCGCAGCACGCGCGCCGGTTCCAGCTTGTGAACGTATCGATACGCCGACGAAGGCGCCACGAAGTAGCCGAGCGACAGGTACCCTTCGATCGCGGCGAGGTCGCGCTCGCCGTTCCACAACGGGCTGGCCTTGATCGCCTTGATCTCGCTCGCAAAATGCAGCACGCCGTCGAAGGTGGCGTGAAAGAGCGGCTTCTTGCCGAGGCGGTCGCGCGCGAGCAGTAGCCGCCGCCGGCGCAGGTCGCCGATCGCGAAAGCGAACATGCCATCAAGGTAATCGACGCAATCGTCGCCGTACTCCTCGTAGGCATGGATGATGGCTTCGGTATCGGACTGGGTCCGGAACTGATGGCCGCGACCCTTGAGGTCGCGGCGGAGCTCGTGATGGTTGTAGACTTCGCCGTTGAAGACGATCCAGACGGATCGATCTTCATTGGTCATCGGTTGCTCGCCTCCGGCCCGGTCAATAATAGCCAGGCGCCGGTGACCGAAGGCGAGCCACGGAGCGTGAAAGTAGCCGCTGCCATCGGGTCCGCGATGGCGCAGGCGGTCGGTCATTCCTTCAACGGCCCCCGACACATGAGGTGGCAGGTCGCCTTCAAGACTGACAACGCCGCAGATTCCACACACGCCCCGACTAAAGCAAAGCGCTCGCCAAGCTGGTCAGCCGCTGTACCCATGGGCTCGCCCCTGAGCGAGCGCCGCGATTCTAATGGTGGTAAGAAGTCTCGCCAAGTTGGCCGATTAAAGGGACTGTTTGGGCAGACTTATGCGGGAAAAGCGGGCGTCCTTCTTGCTTTACCCGAGGTCGTGAACACAGCGCGGGTCATGCAACTGGTGCTGAGTCTCTCACCTGGTGGCACCGAGCGGCTCGTCATTGAGATTTGCCGTCATCTCGCAACAACGGTCGAGTCGGTGGTGTGTTGTCTCGACGCGCCGGGCGAGTGGGCGTCCGAGGTGACCGCACTCAACATCCCGGTGCTGTCCTTGTCGCGCACGCCTGGTTTTCATCCGTCGATTGCGAGGCAACTCGCGCAACTGATCTCGGAACACAACATCGACGTCGTTCACTGCCACCATTACTCGCCGTACGTGTACGGCCTGCTTGCGTCCGCGCTGAGGCCCGGCACGAAGCTCGTCTTTACCGAGCATGGCCGGCTGTCGAACGCTGCGCCCTCATGGAAGCGCCGGCTCGTGAACCCCTTGTTGTCGCTCTGGCCCGGCCGGCTGTGCGCCGTGTCGAATGACCTCAAGCAATTCATGGTGGCCGAGGGGTTCCCGGACCGGCGGATCGAAGTGGTCTACAACGGCATCGATGCCGGCCATCGGCCGCGCCCCGGCCAGTGCGCCGCCGCGCGCGAGGCGCTCGGAATCGCAAAAGATGCTTTCGTCGTCGGCACGGTCGGACGGCTCGACCCGGTGAAGAATCTCCCCGCCCTCCTCCGGGCGCATGCCGTCGTCAACGCCCGACATCCCAACGCGCATCTGGTGATTGTGGGTGATGGACCAGAGCAGGCGATGCTGGATCAGGAAGCACGCCGGCTCGGCATCTCCGATGCCGTGACCTTTGCCGGCCACCGCGGCGATGCGCGTTTCTTGATGTCGGGGTTTGACGTCTACGTCAACTGCTCGACCTACGAGGGCGTCTCGCTCACGATTCTCGAAGCAATGGCGGCGACCCTGCCCGTGGTGGCGACGCGCGTCGGCGGTAATCCCGAGGTCGTGATCGATCACGAAACCGGTCTCCTGGTGCCGGGTCAGGCGCGTGCTGTTGCCGACGCTGTGCTGGCCCTGGCCGCGGACCCGCTCCGCCGCCACATTCTGGGAGAGGCCGGGCGCTGGCGCGTGAAGCGTCACTTCTCGCTCGACCGCATGGCGCAGCAATACGCCGGGTTCTACCTGGGGTCAGGCGGCCGCATGCCGCTGGGACTTCCGACTCATCACGAACAACGCGCCGCCCACTAGGCAGCCCGCTGCCTGAAACTCCAGGTGCGCCAGTCCGGCCCGGCATCCAGCACGCTCGCAAGAGCCAATCCACCGAGCGTTGCCATGACGGCCGCCTTGCCTGGAGTGAACCAGTGCTGCCGTAGACGATGAACAGGGCGATCAGCGCCCACCCGGGAGCCGCGTAGGGTGGCGGTCCCGCCCGTGCGTGCGCGGCCGCTCGCCCTTCAGACGTTCTCAGCAAACTCGTACTCGGCGCGGTGGAACACGACCCACGCGACGACGAGGAAGAGTGCCGAGACCGCGGTCGTGACGATGAACGACGCCGGGTCGACGCCGTGCCCGCGCAGCAGCACGTTGCGGTAGCCTTCGATGATCGGCGTCAACGGGTTGAACTGCAGGAGCCAACCCGCCAGCCCTCCGACCCGTTCGATCGGATAGAGCACTGAGCTGAGGAACATCCACACGGTCAGCACCAGCTCGAACAGGTATTTCACATCCCGATAAAACAGGTTCGCCATTGCCAGCAGCAGGCTGATGCTGAGCGTGAAGATGATGTGCACGGCGAGGACCCACGGCAGCGACAGCAGGGCGCTCGTGGGCGCGACCTGGTAATAGATCATCAGCCCGACCAGCACCACCGCTCCGATGAAGAAATCGACGAGCGAGACCAGTACCGCCGAGATTGGAAAAATCTCCCGCGGAAAGAACACCTTGGTCACGAGGTTGGCGTTCGAGGTGAGCGAGGTCACCGCGAAGCGGAACGACGAGGCCGAGAAGTTCCACGCGAGCAGGCCGCAGTAGGCGTAGAGCGGGTACGGCATGCCGGTGTCGAGCGGCGCCACCCGCGTGAAGATCACCGAGAACACGACCGTGTTCACGAGCGGCATGAAGATCGCCCACCCGAAACCCATCACCGCCTGCTTGTAGCGCAGCAGCAGGTCGCGCCGCGTCATCTGGTACAACAGTTCGCGAAACTCGTATTGCTCGGTGACGATCTCCTTGAGATCGGCAGCGAGCCCTGGGGCAGAGGGCGCGGGGCTCATCCTTTGATCGTCTCCAGCAGCTTGCGGGCCTCGGCGGCGCCTTCGAAGTTGCCCGACTTGAGCGCCTTCTCGAGATTAGTGCGCGCCTTGGCGTTGTCGCCATTCTGGTGATAGGCCAGGGCGAGGTGATAGAGGTAGTTCGGGTTGTCGGGCTGGCGATTCGTGCTCTGGCTCAGTGATTCGACGGCGAGCGACGACAGCCCCTTCTTGTAGTAGATAAACCCCAGGGTGTCGTCCACTTCGTGGCGGTTGGGCAGCTGCGCCTTCGCCGTCTGTGCCAGCTGCAGCGCGACGTCGAGGTTGCCGTTGGAATTGGCGTTCAACCAAGCCAGGTTGTTGGCGGCGACGGCGGCGCGCGGGTCGATCTTCAGCGCGCGGTTATAGCGGTCCTTCGCCTGGTCGGTCTGTTTCTGCAGCTCGAGAATCGTGCCGAGCATGGTCTGCGCCGGAACGGAATCGGGCTGCTTGTTGGCAAACACCTCGAGCTCCTTGCGCGCCAGGTCGAGCCGCCCTTGCTGGTAATACATCTTGCCGAGCATCGCGTAGGCCTGCAGGCTGGTCGGGTCGACGTCCACGGTCTTCTTGAGCACGCGTTCCGTGCCTTCGGCGTCGCCCATCGCGTTGAAGGTCTGCGCCGCCATCAACAGCACGTTGGGATCGTTCGGCATCTCGGCGAGCTGCTTGTCGATCAGCGCCTTGGCCGAGCCGAATTTCTTGCCGGACATTTCGGCGGTGAGCAGGCCCGCGAGCGCTTGATACGAGCGTGGGTCGGCATCGAGCGCGCGCTGATACGCGCGCCGCGCGCCCTCGGTGTCTTGCTTGATCGTGGCCAGCATGCCCGCAGCTGTCTGCACCGTCGCCGAATTCGGCGCCTGCTGCAGCAGCACGTTCATCATCGCCGTCGCTTGCGGCAGATCGCGCACCGCGATCAGGCCATGCACCAGCATCAGCCGCGCCTCGATGTTGGTCGGCCGCTCTTCGACGACCTTGCTGACGAGCGTGACCGCGTCGGCCGGCTTGCCGGTATTGATCATCAGCCGGGCGAGGCCAAGCCGCGCCTCCATCGACTTCGCGTCGAGCTTGAGGACATCGTTGTAGGCCGTCGTCGCTTCCGCGGTGGCGCCACGCGCCGCATAGGTCTCGGCCAGCGCCAATTGAGCCGCGGCCGAATTTGGATTGGCGGCGACCGCCGTCTGCAGCGCGGTGAGCGCGCCGCTGGTGTTGCCTTCGGACAAGCGCAGCCGGCCCTGTGTGATCAGCGCGTCTGCGTTCTTGGGTTCGCGCGCCAGCACAGCTTCGAGCACCCGGTGGGCCTCGGCGTTGCGCCGGCCGACGACTTCCACCCGGGCCAGTCGAATCGAGGCCGGCACGAAGGTCTCGTCATTGGCCAGAAGCGGCGTCAGGGTCGCCCGGGCGTCGTCGATGCGGCCAAGGCGGAGGTAATACTCGGCGAGGAAGTACTTCGCGCCGGTTAACTTGGTGACTTCCGCCACCATCTTGAGATGCGGCTCTGCGGCCTGGGCCTTGTTGGTGACGAGATACAGCATCGCCATGGCGCGGTTGGCGACCGGGCTGCGCGCGTCAATCTCCAACGCGCGCCGAATTTCGACTTCGGCTTCGTCCAGCTTGCCGACGGCCCATTTGAAGTTGGCGAGCGAGAGATGCGCATTGGCGGATTTCGGATCGATTTCGACGGCTTTCTCGAATGCGCCTTCCGCGGCGGCCGTGTCTCCACTGACCAGCCGCGCCGAGCCGAGCTCTGAATATGTCGCCGAGCGGTCGGGATCCATCTCGACCGCCTTCTCGAACGCAACGATGGCGCCGGTCATGTCCTTGAGGCCGGCCAGCGAATTGGCCATCAGGATTTGCGCCTCGACGTTGTTCGGCTCACGGGCCAGCATCCGCGTGGCCAAGCCCTGCGCGTCCTGGAAGCGCCCGGCCAGCAGCATGAAGCTGCCGGCCTTGATCTGCGCGTCGTTATCGTCCGGCATCAGGTCCGCCACCCGCGCGTATTCCTTGAGCGCGTTTGGAGCGTCGCCAGCCGAAGCGTAGGCGTGTGCCAGCTTCAGCCGTGCTTCGCCGAGGCGTGGATCTTCCTGGACGGCTCGCCGGTATTCGATGATCGCTGCCGGAAATTGCTGCTGAGCGGCTTGCTGGTTGCCGCGCTCCACGAACTTGCGCGCGGTGGCCTGGGGATCGGACTTACAGCCCGCGACAGCAACGACTGCGAGGAAGCTGGTGAAGAGGAGGACGGGTCTTCGCGTGATCATGGCCGGCTCTATCGCAAAAAATAAGCCAGCGACTTTAGGAAGTTTCTTGGCGTTTTTTTTGAAAATTGCTCGGCCCGGGAAAAAAGTTCCGGGCTTCAGCGACTAATGTCGCGACTCGAAGGGAGCATTTTGGAAGAGGGTTCCTCATGAGGGTCCTCACGGGGGTTGGCCGTACATAAAACCAGCAGAGCGGATAACCGGGGACATTCGCCGGGCACCCCGTGACGGGGTGCCCTGGAAGCGAAATGCCGTGCTAGGTCGTCCTGCTCTGCTGGGGAGATGCGGCGTTCACGCGCTCCGGCGTCTGGCCCTGAAAGCGGCCAGGAGGCCCGTCCCGAGAAGCATCATGGTCGCCGGTTCCGGTACTGCGGTGTTCCGGATGTCAGTGCTGATCACGGTGCCGGGCGTGCCGTTCGCATTCAGACCGCTGGTTGCAACCGAGAAACCGAAGAACTGGAACGGCGTCGTGGGCGACAGGCCAAGGGCCATGAGCAGCTGCGCGTTCTTGGTGTCCTGGCCGAAGGCGTTGGTCAAACCGTTCGCGCTCTGGCTCGCGTCATAGCCCCAGATGCTGCCGCTCAAGAGGACGACGGGAGCGGCGCAGGTGCCACCGGGCCCAGTGCCGATCCCGAGCTGTGCAATGCAGCCCTGGATGCTGATGAAGTTATTGTTGGGGTCGGTGTTGAAGCTCAACGAGCCAAACCCAGCGCCACCCGAACCGGTCGCCTGCCCGGAGACGGTATAGACGCCATTGCCCTGAGGCGCGCCGGTCACCGTGACCGCGCCGATCACGATCCCGCTGCCCGACAAGTTGGTGCCGTTCCAGGAAATCTGCCCACCCTCGCCGGCCAAGCCGGTTTGGAAATCGATTACCGGTGCGGCCATCGCCGTCGCCGACGTCAGTATCGCGGCCGCAGCCGCGAGACCCAAAATCTTCAAACCCTTAAACATCACTGACCTCCCTCTATCAAGACGACCTAGCTCGCCAAGCGCTTGCTTGGCTCACGTCCTCTCCTAGAGCAAGGCATCTGCCACTTTCAAATCCGTTCTGCTGTCGGCGATTCGTCACCGTAAGTTGTTGTTCGAGGGAAAGATACAAAGTAGTTCCATGCGGCGCATACATCTGAAGATCGTGTTTCCGTCCCAGAGA
>JANOZI010000738.1:0-3397 GCA_031429375.1 Acidobacteriota bacterium
GCCGTGACCCTGTGGTCTGAGCGCTACGGCGACGATCAGTTGCGGGCCCTGGCCGCGCAACTGCGTGACGCTATCGCCGAAGTCACCGACGTATCCGAAGTGACGCTGATCGGCGGGCGTCCGCGTCAGCTGCGGGTCGACATCGATCCCGCGCGGCTGTCGGCCTACGGACTGGATCCGTTGGCGGTCCAGCGAGCGATCGGCCAGAGCAACGCGCAAGGCGCGGCCTTAGGACCGGTCACAGGCGGGCAAGTCACCGCCATCGAAGCCGGCGGCCGGCTGCGAACGGCAGCCGACGTGCGTGGCGTCGTGGTCAGCGCTGCCAGTGGCCGCCCGGTGACGGTGGGCGATCTAGCCGAGGTCGTGGACGGCGACGCCGAGCCCACCTCCTACGTCACTTTTCAAACACGCGAAGGTGGCGCCCACGCCGCGGTCACCATCGCAGTGGCCAAGCGCAAGGGCACCAACGCCATAGGCGTGGCGCATCGCGTGACGCAGAAGCTCGAGACCCTGAAGGGGACGCTCGTGCCCTCCGACGTGCACCTCACCATCACCCGCGACTACGGCGAGACCGCTGCCGAGAAGAGCAACGAGCTGCTGTGGCACATGCTGCTCGCGGTGCTGTCAGTGTCGGCGCTGATCTGGCTGGTCCTGGGCCGGCGCGAGGCCGCGGTGGTGCTGATTGCCATTCCAGTCACACTGGCGCTGACGTTGTTCATGTTCTTCCTCTACGGTTACACGCTCAACCGCATCACGCTCTTCGCACTGATTTTCTCGATCGGCATTCTCGTGGACGACGCGATCGTGGTGGTAGAGAACATCGTGCGGCACGCGCGATTGCGCACCAGCGGGTCGAACGGATTCGCCGCCGTCGCGCTACGCGCCGTTGACGAGGTGGGCAACCCCACCATCCTGGCCACGCTGGCCGTGGTGGCGGCCATCCTGCCCATGGCCTTCGTCGGCGGTCTCATGGGTCCGTACATGCGCCCGATTCCAGTTGGTGCGTCGGCGGCCATGGTCTTCTCGCTGGCCGTGGCCTTCGTGGTCACGCCGTGGGCGGCGGTGCGGCTCCTGAAGCCGGCGTCGCATCACGACCATGGCGAAGAGGATCTCTTCACGCGAATGTATCGGCGGGTCATGGGACCGCTCATCGCAAGTGGCCGGATGCGTGCGCTCTTCCTTGCGGGTGTCGCGGTCCTGTTGTTGGCCGCCATGGCACTCGTCCCGTTCAAGCTGGTCACGGTGAAGATGCTGCCGTTCGACAACAAGAGCGAGTTCCAGGTGATGGTCGACATGCCGGACGGCACGCCCCTCGAAGACACCGCGCGCGTGGCCTCGGCGCTGGCCTCGGCGACCCTCGAGGTTGAGACCGTCGTCATCGTGCAGCAGTACGTCGGCACGTCGGCGCCGTACAACTTCAACGGGCTCGTCCGTCACTACTTCCTGCGCCACGCGCCGCACCTGGCCGATCTGCAGGTGAACCTCGTGCCCAAAGGCGAGCGGTCGCTGCAGAGTCATGATGTGGCGCGACGCGTCCGCGACCGGCTGCTGCCGATCGCGCGATCGTTCGGCGCGACGTTACAAGTGGCCGAGGTGCCGCCGGGACCACCCGTGCTGCAGACCCTCGTGGCCGAGATCTACGGACCGGAGGCGGGCCGGCGGATGGAAGTGGCGGCGCAGGTCAAGGCGATCTTCGAACAGACGCCCGGCGTGGTGGATGCGGACTGGTATGTCGAGGCGCCACACCCGAAGGTGACGCTCGTGGTGGATGGCGAGAAGGCCGCCGCCGCCGGACTGTCATCGGCCGCCGTGACGTCGGTGGTCCGCATGGCGGGTTCGGGCGAGGTCGCCGGCCTCCTGCACGATGCGCGGGCGCGGGAAGACGTCCCGATCGTCATTCGCCTGCCGCGTACCGGCCGCAGCCTCGAGGCGATTCAGTCGCTGCGCCTGAGCGGGAGCCGGCCCGTCGCCGTCGGCGAGCTGACGCGAGCGGTGCGTACACAGGCAGACCCGAGCCTCTATCACAAGAATCTTCAGGCCGTGACCTACGTCACCGCCGATCTGGCGGGACAGAACGAGAGCCCGGTCTACGCCATCCTCGGGATGAACAAGGCCATCGCGCGTCTGACGCTGCCCGAAGGATACGGACTGGACGTCTTCAATGCGACGCAGCCGTTCGACACGTCGAAGTACGCCATGAAGTGGGATGGCGAATGGCACATCACCATCGAGGTATTCAGGGACCTCGGCCTGGCGTTCGCGGCGGTCCTGCTGCTCATCTACGTGCTCGTCGTCGGCTGGTTCCAGTCGTTCAAGACGCCGCTCCTGATCATGGCCGCGATCCCCTTCTCGCTGGTCGGCATCCTGCCGGCGCATGCGGCGATGGGCGCGTTCTTCACCGCGACCTCGATGATTGGCTTCATCGCGGGCGCCGGCATCGTGGTGCGCAACTCGATCATCCTGGTGGACTTCATCGAGCTGCGGCTTCGTGAAGGGTTCCCGCTCGAGCAGGCGGTCGTCGACGCCGGCGCGGTGAGGTTCCGGCCGATGGCACTCACAGCTGCCGCCGTCATCGTCGGGGCGGGCGTGATCCTGTTCGATCCGATCTTCCAGGGTCTGGCCATCTCGCTGATGGCAGGCGAAGTGGCGTCGCTCCTGTTGTCCCGCATGGCCGTGCCCGTCCTGTACTACATGGCCAAGCGCCGCGAACACGCCGACCACGTGATGGTGGCGGCGCCAATGGAGGCCGCATCGTGAACGACTCAACAACGGCTCGGTGGCAGTGTCCGCCCAAGACGATTTTCGTGGGCGTGGATTTTGAGGACGCGTCGGCCCGCGCCCTGGCCATTGCGGGGGTGGTGGCATCGGCGTTCGATGCACGGCTCATCGCGCTGCATGCCGAGCGGTTCGAGCCGCCGCGGTACTTCACACCGGAGCAGATCGAGCGCCTGGAAGCCGAGCGCCGCACCGCGCAGACAGCCGCCGCTGACCACCTGGCCCGGTTTTCGGCTGCCGCGTCCTCGCACAGGGTTGAATCCAGGGTGGTGGACGAACCGCCGGTAGACGCGCTCCTGGATGCCGCGTCAACGGCGGACTTGATCGTCGTCGGCACGCACGGCCGCCGCGGGCCTGGACGATGGTGGCTGGGTTCGGTGGCCGAGCGAATCGTCCGGGGCGCCACGATTCCGGTGCTCGTCACCCGCGCAGCCGAAACACCCCCGCGCGACGCCTTCGAGCACATTGTTCTCGTCCGGCACGGCGGCGACGTTGATCAGACGGCGCGCGGCTGCGCCGAACACCTCTCTGGTATTGCCGGCGGCCGTGTCATCGACGGGGGCCCGGCGATGCACTGCGAGGCCGGAATCATCGAACGAGCATCGCTGGTGGTCATGGCGAC
>JANOZI010000739.1:0-3684 GCA_031429375.1 Acidobacteriota bacterium
CGACCCTGGTGACGGCGACCCACGGCGAGGGCGGGCAGAACGAGATCGGCCCGGAGCTGTTCGAGGCGCTCGCCGTCCTTCGCACCGAGGAGCTGCTCGCCGCGCACAAGTTCGACGGCGCCGAGCAGTTCTTCACGCGCGCGATCGATTTCGGCTTCTCGTTCAGCATCGAAGAAACGCTGGAGAAGTGGGGACACCAGGAGATCCTCGGCGACTACGTCCGCATGATCCGCACCATCCGGCCGGACGTGATCGTCGGGTTTGTGTTCGATGGCGACGGCGGCGGCCAGCACCATCAAACCTCGTCTCGCTTGACGCTCGAAGCGTTCCGCGCGGCCGCGGACCCGGCGAAGTTTCCCGAGCAGATTACGGAAGGCCTGCGCGCCTGGCAGCCCAAGAAGTTCTATTACACGGCGGGCTTTGGACCGGGTGGGCCAGGTGGGGCTGGTAGGACGGGCGGGGGATTGCCGGGAGAAGGCGCGCCGACGCTGTTGCAGTTTGCCGGCGGCGATCAGTTCGATTCGGTCCTTGGCCGGACCTTTAACGAGATTGCCGGCGAAGCGCGCAGCATGCATAAGTGCCAGGGCATGTCGCAGCTGCTGCCGTTGCCGGCGCCAACCGGCGGCGGCGGCGGACCGATGGGCCCCGGCGGCATCCGCGCGTATCGGCTCCGCGACACGGTGCTCGACGGCGGCGTGGCGCGGCCGGACCGCGAGGTGTTCGACGGCGTGAACACCGGCTTGAGAAGCCTGTCCAATTACGCGCCCGGCGCTCCTACGGAGCTCGACAGCCTGCTCGACCGCATTGGCGCGACGGTGTCCGAAGCCAGGACGGCGATGGCCGCCAGCGGTGAGAGCGCCACGGTGGCGCCGCTATCGCGGGGGCTGAAGCTCGTGCGGGAGCTTCGCGCCGCGTTGCCCTCGATGGGCGTGGGCGATTCAGGCCGCTACGAGATCGATTTTCGGCTGGCCCAGAAAGAAACGCAATTCTCGCAGGCGCTGCTCCTCGCCACCGATGTGCGGATCGACGCGGTGGCACGCGATGCGCTCGTCGTGCCCGGCCAACCGGTACAGGTTGACCTGATGGCGGCCAATCGCGGCAAGAGCACCGTTGACCTGTCGATTGCGGCGAATGGATTCGCCCCTTCGACGCGCGACCCTCTGAGCGATGCTCAGAGCGCCGCTCGCTCACCCCTCGACTCCGCTCGGGGTGACCGTGAGCCTGTCGAACGGTCAGGACAGGTGGCAGCGGCTGCATGTGAAGTCACCACGCCGCTCGCGCCCGGCGCGTCGCGCAATTGCGGCAAGACGCTGACGATTCCTGCCGATGCGCGGTTGACCGCTGCCCACTTCCGCACCGGCCCGGTCGGCGCGCGTTACGTGTTCGACCCGGATGTGCCGTTCGGATTGCCGTTCAGGCCGACGCCGTACACGGCGACGTTCTCGCTATCGGTCGAGGGCGTGCCGTTTACGCTCACCCTGCCCGTTCAAGCCAGGGCCGACGCGGATATTTTCGCCGGCGAGAAACGGCAGGAGATTCATGTTGTTCCCGCGTTTGCGGTGACGGCGACGCCCGAGATCGTGGTCATTTCGACCCATTCGACTCGCGACCCTTCGACTCGCAACCCTCTGAGCGATGCTCAGAGCGTCGCTCGCTCAGGGCAGGCCCCCGTCGACCCGCGCTCGAAAGATGTTCGGGTGACCGTGACCAACCACGCCAAGGGGGCGGCACAGGCCGAGGTCGCGCTGGCAGTGCCGCAAGGGTGGCGCGCCACGCCGCCCAAGCAAAGCGTGAGCTTCTCGCGCGAAGACGAAGCGATGACCGTGAAGTTTTCGCTGCAGCCGCCCGCGCAATCCGTGCTGGCTGCCGCGGCGATGAAGCCGGGCGGCAACCAGTTCAAGGTGAATGCGCAGGTCCGCCCTTCGACTCGCGACCCTCTGAGCGAAGCTCAGGGCGTCGCTCGCTCAGGGCAGGGCAGCAATATCGTTTATTCGCAGGGTTATCGGGTCATTGAGTACCCGCACACGACGCGGCGTCACGTGTTGAATACGGCGCAGGTCGCGGTCAAGACGCTCGACGTGGCCGTGAAGCCCAACCTGACGCTGGGCTATGTCATGGGCGTGGGTGATGAAGTTCCGGCCGCGCTCGAGCAGCTCGGCGTCAAGCTCGCGATGATTACCCCTGACGAACTGGCGTGGGGCGACCTGTCGAAATACCACGTGATCATGACGGGCGTGCGCGCGTATGAGCGCCGCGCCGATCTGCGCGCCTACAACAATCGCCTGATCGACTACGCGAAAGCCGGCGGCACGGTGATCGTCCAGTACAACAAATTCGAGTTCAACGATGCGCAGTACGGGCCCTACGCGGCGAAGGTCGGCCGCGAGCGCGTGACCGACGAGAACGCCGAGATGAAGCTGCTGGCGCCGCAGCACCCGGTGTTCAACTCGCCCAATCCGATCGGGCGCGCCGACTGGGCGGGCTGGGTGCAGGAGCGCGGTTTGTATTTCCTCGATACCAACGCGCGCGATCCGCAGTACACCGACCTCATCGAGTTCACCGAGCCTTTCGCGTACAACCAGGGTGCCAAGCGCGGCGCGCTGGTCGAGGCGAAGGTCGGGCAGGGCCGCTGGATCTACGTCGGGCTCGGTTTGTGGAGGCAGTTGCCCGCCGGCACCGATGGGGCGTATCGGCTGATGGCCAACCTCATCAGCCTGCCGTGACGAATTAACAGGATTTCTTCGACCTTCTGGTGTTTCTGTTGTTCCTCTTCCCCAAATGGCGCGGGGGATCACCGTTTCCGTGATCCACCATCGTTTTTCGGACGTTTACAGCACGCGCTCGCAGGCGCTACAGTGGGCGAGACAAGCGATTACATATGCTGGAACACATTCTGCGCCGCATGGCGTTCGGGGCCAGTCCGACGGAGCTGGCCTTCTGGGCGGGCATGCCGATCGACACCGTGATCGACCGGCTGCTCAACTACGAAAACTTCTCCACCGATCATGACGTCAAGATTGGCCGGGCCGAATACGTCGGCATCACCACAGCCGCGGGCCAGCCCTTTTCGGCCAACACGTTGATCAACGACGCGCGGCAGCGCTGGTTGTTCCGCATGATCCACTCGGAGCGTCCGCTCGAAGAGAAGATGGCGCTCTTCTGGCACAACCATTTCGCGACCGCGTATAGCAAGATCGCCGGAGCCGTCGGGCAGGAGCGCGCCACGCGCATGATGGATAACGATCCATCGAGCCTCCCGGGCAGCGAACCGGGGCAGATCCAGACACTGCGCCAGCATGCGACCGGCAACTTTCGCGACATGCTGCTGGCGATGGCGCGCGACCCGGCCATGGTCTACTGGCTGGATAGCCAGCTGAACACGCGCACGCGGCCGCAGGAGAATTTCGGCCGCGAGATCATGGAGCTGTTCAGCCTCGGGATCGGCAACTACACCGAGCAGGACGTCTACACGGCGGCCCGCGTGTTCACCGGTTTCAACTGGCAGCTGAGCGGCGACCGCGCGAGCAACCAGACCAGTTACTACACGTTCCTCTACCGGCCCGCCGATCACGACGCGAACGCAAAAGAGTTCACCTTCGCGATCTATCCTGATGGCAGGCGCACCATTCCCGCTCGCGCGGCGGCGGCAGGCGAGCAGGACGCCGTCGACTTCATCAACGCATT
>JANOZI010000740.1:0-3727 GCA_031429375.1 Acidobacteriota bacterium
CCTTGTTGGCCGGGTTCCAGTAGGTCACCGCGGGACCGGTCCGCACTTCGAGCACGCCGCCCTTTTCGGTCAGCTTGGAATTGTTCAGAACCTGTCCGGCCTTCTCTTCCTGGGCATCGATCTTTCCGGCCCACCCCTTGGCGAAGATGCCGCCGTCCTTGATGGCGACGGCGCCATCGGGCTGAGCGGGAGCCTGCGCTCCCATGAGCGAGGAACTACACAGAGCGAGCGCGACTGCAAAAGCGGAACCGTAAACGAGACGCATAGGTGTTGTCCTTTGAAAATGAAGGGCGGAACTCTAGCGCCGCCATCCGGTTAACTATACCCTAGCAGCATGAGACCGCACCGATTGCTCGCCCTGTCGCTGGTCACGTTCACGGCATGTTCCAGCCCACAGCCCGCCCCACCTCCGGCCGCGGCCACCCCGGCCGCAAGGCCGGGCGCAGCGCCCGCCGACCGCAAGTACCTGCTCGAGCGGGTGGACGATGCGTCGGTCGTGCAGTTATATGCGGACGGGTTCTCCGCCTTGCCGCTCAAGGAGAAGACGCTGATCTGGCATCTCTACGAGGCCGCGCTGGCCGGCCGCGACATTTTCATCGATCAGAAGCACCGCAACGCTCTCGAAATGCGCGGCGTGATCGAACAGATCGTCGCGAATCCCAAGGGGGTTGACGCCGCGACGCTCGCCGAGATTCAGCGCTACACGAAGCTGTTCTGGATCAACAACGGTCCCTACAACAACCTGACGGCGCGCAAGTTCGTGCTGGCGTGCACGCCGCAAGCGTTGGCCGCGGCGGCCAAGGCGGCGGACGCCAGCGGCGCCACCTTCGCCACGCCGGCCGGCGAGTCGCTCGACGCGATGCTGGCGCGGCTGCAGCCGATGTTCTTCGACCCTGCGGTCGACCCGATTGTCACCAACAAGAATCCCGCGCCCGGCAAAGACATCCTGCAGGCCAGCGCCAACAACTTGTATCTTGGCGTCGGCCTCGCCGACCTCAAGGGCTTCACCGAAAGGTACGGCTTGAATTCCCGCCTGGTCAAGCAGGACGGCAAGCTCGTCGAAGAGGTCTATCGCATCAGCGGCAAGTACGGCTCGTATATCACCGAGATCGTCCGGCACCTCGAAGCAGCGCAGCAGTTCGCAGAGCCGCCGACGGCCAGGGCGCTTGCCGCCCTCGCCAGGTTCTACCGCACCGGCGAGGTCGCCGATCGCGAGGCGTATGACATCGCGTGGGTCCAGGACAAGGCCTCGCCGGTCGACACCATCAACGGCTTCATCGAGGTCTACCTGGATCCGCGCGGCATCAAGGGCGGCTGGGAGGCGGTCGTCTTCTACGTCAACCAGGAGAAGACCGGCCGCATCAAGACGCTGGCGGCCAACGCGCAGTGGTTCGAAGATCACATGCCGTGGGACCCGAAGTACCGCAAGACGAACGTGCAGGGCATTGTCGCCAACGCCATCGACGTCGTGGTCGAGACCGGCGACTCCGGGCCGGTGACGCCGATCGGCATCAACCTGCCGAACGATCAGGCCATCCGCGAAAAATACGGCAGCAAGTCGGTGGCGCTGTCGAACGTCAGCGACGCGGCGAACCGCGCCACGCCCGTCACGATGCGCAGCGAATTCAGCTGGACACCTGAAGAGGCGGACCGCGCCGCCAGGTTTGCGGAGCTGGGTGCGGAGCTCACGACCGACATGCACGAGGTGATCGGGCATGCGTCGGGACGCCAGGCGTCCGGCAAGGAGAACCCCCAGGCACTGATCAAGGAACAGTTCTCCGCGCTCGAGGAAGGCCGCGCCGACCTGGTCGGGCTCTACTTCCTTGCGGATCCGAAGCTGGTTGAGCTCGGCATTCTCCCCGCCGCCGACCACGACAATATCGTCCGGGCCGAGTACGAGTCGTACGCCCGCAACGCGCTCGTGCAGCTGCGGCGCATTCGTGAAGGCACACAGATCGAAGAAGACCACATGCGCAACCGGCAAATGATCGTGCGCTGGCTGGTGGCCAACACCAAGGCCATCGAAGAGCAGACGCGCGGTGGCAAGGCGTTCCTGGTGATGGTGGATCCGAAAGCGTTCCGCGAGGGCGTCGGCCGGCTGCTGACCGAGGTGCAGCGCATCAAGTCAGAGGGCGATTACGCCGCGGCCAGGCAGCTGTTCGATACCTACGGCGTCCACTTCGATGCGACATTGCGCGATCAGATCGTGGCGCGGGTGCAGGCGTTGAACCTGCCGTCCTATTCCGGCTTCGTGATGCCGAAGCTGACGACGGTCAACGGCGGCGAGGGGCGGGTCACCGACGTGCTGATCTCGTACCCGATGGATTTGACGAAGCAGATGCTGGAATACTCCGGGGTACGAAGGTAAGGACGCCGTAGCTGACCGATCAGTTGCCAGTTAACAGTGGCCAGTTAACAGGAAACTCTCTGGAAACTGGCAACTGGCAACTGTTAACTGAGACGGTTTACTGCTTCACCCGGGCCGTAATGGCGCCCGGCACCAGCTTGTAACCCATGTCGGCCAGGATGCCGAGCGTGAGGATGTCGATCCTGTCGGTGCCGGAGCCGAAGTCGCGCGGCGTCATCAGGCCGGTCTTGAAGTCGGCGTAAGTGTCCTGATCGACGTGGGCAATGCTCGAACCGGGCTCGTACGGATCGGGCGCGTAGAGCCGGACCATCGGCAGCGGATGGATCGACTTTTCGCTCGCGGCCACCGCGTTCTCCCCTGCGAAGTAGAGGTCGCGGCTGACCAAATCCTTCACGATGTCGGCCGTTCCGCGATCGGTCAGCAGGTTGACGCGGCTGGAGCCGCGGTTGATGAACACGTCGTAGGCAAATGGAATCGGGTTCAGCAGCTCGCCCGTCTCGGAGACGAAGCTGTCGATGAAGCCGAGGCCGTGCGCGATCTCGTGGATGGTGACGTAGACGAAACTCACCTTGCCGGCGGGCGCGGCGCCGTTGACCGAGTAATCCCAATCGACATCGGGGCTGAAGACGATCTCGATATCGGCCTCGTTGCCGAGTCCCTTCCGCACGTCCTCGCCGACAATCTGCGACGCCAACGCGGTCGGAAACGCGATGTCTTCCAGGCTGACCAGGTCGACCGGGCCCGCCGACGCCAGCAGGTGGCTGTCTTCGTTTCCCGGCGCTTCCATCCGGGCCTGGATCACGATCGCGATGGTGCCCTGCAGCACTTTCGACCACGCCGCCATCGAGGCTTCCAGCGCGCGCTTGCGCGCGGCGCCCTCGCGCGAGTCGTTGAACCCCTGGCCGGGCGCGTCGGTGTAGATGATCTTGAAGGCGGCCTTGGACGGGTCGCCGACGGCTTGCACGGTCGCGTGCGGCGACCAGCGCGTCACGGCGCGGCTGACCGATCGGCCGAACCTGGTCGCTTCAATCTGATGGTCGCTCAGACGCAGGCACTCGTTCGAGAACGTGCCGTCTTTCGCCTTGACGCGCGACATGCCGTAGATCGGCACGCGATACCCGTTCGGCGTCAGGTGCACACCGGCCTGCGGCGCGCGGCCGCGCGCCAGGCCCGCCGGCGCGTCCAGCCAGAACACGAGCGCGCACACGGCGGCCAGCGAAAGGGTGAAGCGTCGATAAACTGTCATGTTCAACCTTCACAGTATGAGTTAGCCCCGATGGAGTCAATCGGCGAACTGACCGTCCTCGGAGTTTTCTGTCTATTAGTTACGGGCGGCTCGTGTGACTAGTTACGGGCGGC
>JANOZI010000741.1:0-1654 GCA_031429375.1 Acidobacteriota bacterium
GGCCTGGTGAAGCTGTCGCGCGACGGCGGCCAGACCTGGCGAGACGTGACGGATCGGATACCCGGCCCCGCGAGGAAGGGCCGCATCAGCCGGGTCGAGCCGTCCCATAGCGACGCGCGCGCGGTCTTCGTCTCGCTCGACCGTCATCAGGACGACGACTTTGCGCCGTACGTATTCATGTCGCGCGACTTTGGCGAGACGTGGACCGCGCTGGCCGGCGGCCTGCCGCCCGTCGGCTGGATCAACGTCGTGAAGGAGCACCCGAAGAACCCGGCGGTGCTCTTTGCCGGCACCGAGACCGGTCTGTTCGTGTCGTTCAACACCGGTGGCGACTGGACCCGTTTCACGCATGGCTTTCCGACGGTGCCGGTAGACGACCTCGTGATTCATCCGCGCGACAACGACCTGGTCGTCGCTACCCATGGCCGCGCCATCTACGTGCTGGACGACATCTCGCCGCTCAGCGGAATAACGGCGGCGGTCGCGGCGTCGGAGCTGCATTTATTTCCCCCGCGCCCGGCGACGATTCTGCAGCGCTGGAAGCACGAGAGCTATAGCGCGCAGCGGGTGTTTGCCGGACCCAACCCGCCGTTCGGCGCGTTGCTCACGTATCACGTCAAGGCGCCGGCGAAAGGGCGCGCCAGCATCGTGATTCGCGATGCGTCCGGGGCCGCGGTGCGCGAGCTCGAGGGGACGACGGAAGCCGGCTTCAATCGCGTTGTCTGGGATCTTCGCAGCGCCGCGCCCGCGGTGTTGACAGGTCAGCGCGGACCGCTGGTGCTGCCGGGCAAATATGCCGTGACCGTGCGCGCGGCTGGCCGCGAATCCACCGCCACCGTGACCGTCGATCCCGATCCCGCGTTTCCGCTGACCGACGCCGAGCGGGCATCACGATTCACGTATCTGACCGACGCGCTCAAACTGCAGGCGGATCTCGCGCAAGCCGCAAACGATCTTCGCGCCGTCCGCGATCAGCTGACGCCCCTTCAGGATCAGTTGAAGCGACAGGCGTCCCCGCCTTCGTCTGTGGTCGACGGCGTTGCGCGTCTCGCCAAGAGCCTGGCCGAGCTGCAATCACGCCTTGGTGGCGGCGGCGGTGGCGGCGGCGCCGAAGAAGGCGGCGGCGGCGGAGGTGGCGGACTTCGGGGCCGGGCCGGCAACCTGTTCTCGGAGCTTGATGGATCCGGGATTCACCAAGGCTCGCTGACCGGACCGACCGCAAGCCAGCGGCAGCGGCTCGAGGCCGCGCGCAAAGAGCAGCAGACGCTCTCGATCGATCTGGACCGCGCGCTGGGCGCCGACCTCGCCGCGCTCAACGACGAGATCGCGAGGCTGAAGGTCCCACGCATCGTGCGGCCGCGATGAGCTGACGGTCTGTTCCAGCTAAACCCGTACAGTAGGCGGTAACGGCGTGCAATTGAAGCCCCGCCTGCGCTGTGGTACTACGGCCCGCATGAGCAAAGGATTCTCGGCCGCTTCGCTGTTCCCGTGCCTCGTGCTCTCCGTTGCGCTGCTGGCGAGCGGCGTCGCCTCAGCGCAGGAATTCCGTGCAACCGTGACCGGCCGCGTCGCCGATCCGAACCTCCTGGCGGTTCCCGGCGCGACCATCACCATCCTCAACCCCCAGACCGGCGAAGTGGCGTCGGGCGTCACC
>JANOZI010000742.1:0-2120 GCA_031429375.1 Acidobacteriota bacterium
AGAACGGATTTCTCGCGATCACATTGATGAGCGGCCTCTCGCTGGTGGCCTGCTCGAACACGGCAGCTGGCGTTGAGAAGGACGCGGAAAAGAACGCCGCCAAGGCGTCTGCAGCTGCGGCCGAGACCAAGGCTGAAGCCAAGGAAGCGACGGCCGACATGAAGGACGCCACGAAGGACGCCCGGGCCGAAATGAAGGACGAAGCCAGGGACGCCTCGGGCGCTATTAAAGCGGCAGTTGAGACCATGGACGTCAAGTCGGCTCTCATGGCCGACCGCACCGTCGACGCCAGTCACATCAACGTCGACACCTTCCACGAGACCAAGACGGTGGTGCTGAAGGGTTCCGTTAAGACCGCAGCTCAGCGCGCCGAAGCCGCGCGCATCGCGGCCGCCGAAGCGCCCAGCTATCGCATCGACAACCAGCTGACGATCGTCCCGAATCCGTAGGCGGCTCAGCACCGTTCAGAACCTTCCAGTTCCTGGGGGTAGGACCGAAGCGCGCGGAGACATCGCATTCCGCCCTTCGGTCCTTTTTTGTTTAACCGCCTTCGCTCGCCCAGCAACGCGAGGGCACCGTTGGCACCCCTTGGCACCCTTGGCACCTAAACAAGGCCACTAGTCTTTCGACTGATCCCTTGACGAGTGTCTCTCCGCTACCGTTGGGGCATGAACAACGCATGGTTAAGCTTTTCAGATCAAATCGCGGCCGCGGTTGAGCGCGCGGCCGAATCGGTCGTACAGGTGCACGGCCATCGCCGCCCCGCCGCGGGCGTCGTGTTCACCGACAACCACATCCTCACGCCGGCGGCCATCGACGATGACAAGGTGGCCGTTCATACCGGAGAGGGCCACACCGTCGAGGGCGTAGTGTTGGGCCGCGTCGGCAACATGGGACTTACGGTGGTGCGGGTTGACGGCCTCGGCCGCCCGGCACTGAAAGCCGCCGCGGAACCGAAGGTCGGCCACCTCGGCGTGGCGGTGGGCCGCACCTGGAGCGGCGGCGTCATGGCGGCGCTTGCGCCGGTGAGCGTGGTCGGCGGACCGTTGCGTACCGGACGCGCGAGCTCGCTCGATCGCGTGATTCGCATCCAGCAACCACCCCACGGCGCGCTGACCGGTGGCGCGCTCATCGATGCCAACGGCGACACGCTCGGCATCATCACCTCGATGGCAATCCGCGGCACCACCGTGGTCATTCCCGCGTCGATCGCCTGGGCCGCTGGCACGCGCGTCACAAGCGAAGGCGGCGCCAGGCAGGGCTTCCTCGGCGTGAGCTCGCTCGCGGTCGCGATTCCGGAACGCCAGCGCGGCGGACGGGCGCAGAACTATGGCTTGCTCGTCAGCCAGGTCACCAGCGGCAGCCCCGCCGAGAGCGGAGGCGTGCTGGTGGGAGACGTGATCGTCGCGTTCGACGGCGAAACCGTTCAGGAACCGGAAGAGCTTGTGATCCGGTTGCGCGGCGATCGGCTCGGCAAAGCGGTCCCGATCACCGTCGTGCGCGGCGGCAGGGTGGAGGACGTAACGGTCACGGTCGGCGAGCGTCCAAGGGGGTAGGTGCCTCCCCCGCTTCGCGTATTTCTCAATGGCCGGTCGAGCGACGACGTCGAAGCGCTTCGGCGCCGGCTGGCCGGCGATGCCAACGTGCAGATCGTGGATCGCATCGAACATGCCGAAGCGGTGATGTCACGGCCGGCGCCGTCGCGCCCGCAAGAGCCGCTGATCGAATCGCTCACCGCGCGCGAGCACGACGTGCTGGCGCTCGTCGCCGACGGCTTGCCGAATCGCGACATCGCTCGCAGCCTCGGCATCAGCGAGCACACGGTGAAGTTTCACCTCGCGTCGATCTTCGGCAAGCTCGGCGTGTCCACGCGCACCGAGGCCGTGCAGCGCGGCCTTCGGCTTGGAGTGATTGAAATCTGACCCGTAGGGCACCGACCCGTAGGGCACCCCTTTATGGGCTGCCGCCGTAGGGCACCGACCCGTAGGGCACCCCTTTATGGGGTGCCGTCGGTGATCGAACCAAGCCGCCGTAGGGCACCCCTTAACGGGGTGCCGGTCGAACCAAATTATTCGACGCCTATGGCCATCACGGCCGTATCCGACAACTGGCTGCGTCGG
>JANOZI010000743.1:0-3246 GCA_031429375.1 Acidobacteriota bacterium
TCGGCCGCGCGCCCGACGGCAGCCTCACCACCCTCGGCCGCGGCGGCACGGACCTGACCGCTACCCTGCTGGCACGATCGCTTCGCGCTCCTCATGTCGTGTTGTGGAAGGACGTTCCCGGCATCCTCACCGCGGATCCGCGGCTCGTGCCGGATGCGCGCGTCATCCCGCAGCTGCATCATCGCGAGGCCGCCGAGGTGGCGCACTACGGCGCGAAGGTGCTGCACCCGCGCGCGTTGATTCCGATCGCCGGCACGCGCATCACGCTGCGCGTCCGATCGTTCATCGATCCCGCACTGCCGGGCACTGAAGTATCGGCGCGGCAGTCACTGAAGGCGTATCCGGTGAAGGCGCTCGCCATTCTGCCGGCGCAAGCCGTGATCACCGTGGCGGGCAAAGGCATGGTCGGCGTGCACGGCATCGCCGCGCGCACGTTTGCCGCCGTCGACGCGGCGGGCCTGTCGGTCTCGACGATCTTCCAGGCCTCGTCCGAGAGCTCGATCGGCTTCACCGTGCCGGAAGATCAGGCCGAGCGCGCGGTCGCCGGCGTCCGCCAGGGCCTTCGGCACGAGCTGACGCACGGGCTGATCGACGGAGTCACCGCGAGGACGCGGATGGCAGTGATTGCCGTGGTCGGCGAAGGCATGGTCGGCACGCCCGGCATTTCCGCGCGGGTGTTTACTGCGCTCGAGGCCGGCGGCATCAACGTGGTGGCAATCGCCCAGGGATCCTCGGAGCGCAATATTTCGTTTGTCGTCGGCTCGGCCGACGCGGCCGAGGCCGCGCGCCGGGTCCACGCCGCGTTTCAATTGTCGAAGATCGGCGGTGGACGGCCGCTCTCGAAGCCGCACACCGACGTGGTGCTGCTGGGATTCGGCCGAGTCGGACGGGCACTTTCGGATCAGATTGCCGCGGCCAACGGCGAGCGCAACGTCCGCATCGTCGGGCTGCTCGATCGATCCGGTTACGTCTTCGACGCGCGTGGCCTCTCGCGGCCTCGACTGCTTCGGCTGGCGCGAGCCAAGGATGCCGGCGCCTTGCTCGCGACGCTTGGCGGCCAAAAGGCCGCGGCGGCGGAAGCGCTCGCGTTCATGGCCGGCCATGCAGTGTCTCGACCGGTCGTCGTCGATGTGACGAGCGACGACACCGGCACGCTGCTGCACACCGCCGTCGGCCAGGGCTTCGACGTAGTGATGGCCAACAAGAAGCCGCTCTCGGGATCGTGGGACAGCTATGCGCGGCTGCTCGAGTCGTCGATCACGACCGGCCGCCGCATCCGGTACGAAGCGACGGTCGGGGCCGGACTGCCGATCATCGACACCTATCGCAAACTCGCCGAGACCGGCGACCGGGTCCTTCGCATCGACGGCTGCGTCAGCGGCACGCTGATGTACGTGTTGTCGGAAGTCTCCGCCGGGCGGCCGTTCTCGCAGGCGGTGCGCGAAGCGGTCGAGCGCGGCTACGCTGAACCGGATCCGCGCGACGATCTGTCGGGCCGCGATGCGGCTCGCAAGGGCCTCATCCTGGCGCGGATGATGGGCTACCGCGGCGCGGCGCCGTCGGCCGACGACCTGGTGCCGCCGGCGTATCGCGACTTGCCGCTGAAGGAGTTTCTGGCGCGCTTGCCCGAACTGGACGAGGCGTGGCGCGAGCGCACCGCGTCTGAAACCGCACGCGGACGGGTGCTGCGCTACGTGGTCTCGGCGACCCCGCGCAAGACGAGCGCGGGGCTGATGGCCGTGCCGGCCACCAGTCCGATGGGCGCGGCCAGCGGCACCCGCAACATCGTCACCTTCCATTCGCGACGCTATCGCAGCGAGCCGCTGGTGATCAGCGGGCCCGGTGCCGGCGCAGAGGTCACCGCGGCCGGCCTGCTCAACGACATCTGTTCGCTGAGAACGTCATGACCGCGGATGAGATGCTGCGGCTGATCCTGACCAGCCGCGTCTACGACGTCGCGCGCGCGACACCCCTGGACGCGGCGCGCCGGCTCTCGCAGCGGACGGGCAACCAGGTCTTCCTGAAACGCGAGGACCTGCAGCCGATCTTCACCTTCAAGCTGCGCGGCGCGCACAACCGGATGGCGCATCTGTCGGCGGACGAGCGCCGGCGGGGCGTGATCACGGCCAGCGCCGGCAACCACGCCCAGGGCGTGGCCTTCTCGGCCCGGCACCTCGGCGTGAGCGCGCTCATCGTGATGCCGCAAACGACGCCCGAGATCAAAGTGGAGGCGGTTCGCGAACTGGGCGCCGGGGTCGAGTTGGCGGGTGACACATTCGCCGATGCGAAGGCGCGCTGCGACGAGCTGACGGCCACGAGCGGGCGCGTGCTCGTCCACCCGTTCGACGATCCGCTGGTGATCGCCGGGCAAGGGACCATCGCGATGGAAATTCTCGGGCAGGGGCGCGACGACCTGGGCGCGATCTTCGTGCCGGTAGGCGGTGGCGGCCTGATCGCGGGCATCGCCAGCTATGTGAAGGCGATCAGGCCCGAGGTCAAGGTGATCGGCGTCGAGCCGTTCGAAGCTGATGCGATGTACCGGTCGATCGACGCCGGCCGCCGCATCAGCCTGGATCGGGTGGGCATCTTCGCCGACGGCGTCGCGGTCCGGGAGGTCGGCACGCTGACCTTTCCGATCGTGCAGGCGACGGTCGATGAAATCATTCGCGTGTCGAACGACGAGATCTGCGCGGCGATCAAGGACGTCTTCGACGATACCCGTTCGCTGATGGAGCCGGCCGGCGCGCTGGCGGTGGCCGGGCTGCGCGCGTGGGTGGCGCGCACCGGCGCCACCGCCCGCAACCTGGTGGCGGTGCTGAGCGGCGCCAACATGAACTTCGATCGCCTGCGCTTCGTGGCCGAGCGGGCCGAGGTCGGCGAGGCGCGCGAGGCGCTGTTCGGCGTCACGATTCCCGAGCGGCCCGGCGCCTTTCGGGAATTCTGCGCTACGATCGGCCGGCGCGTCGTGACCGAGTTCAACTACCGGCTGAGCAGCCGGAACGAGGCACACATCTTCGTCGGCATCGCGACGCAGTCGAAGCAGAACGCGATCGATCTGACGGCGTTGCTGCGCGACAAGGGCTATCACACGGTCGACCTCACCAGCGACGAAGTGGCGAAGCTGCACATTCGCTACATGGTGGGCGGCCACGCGCCCGAAGTGTCGAACGAGCGGCTCTACCGCTTCGAGTTTCCCGAGCGGCCCGGCGCGCTGATGGACTTCCTCGATCGGCTCGGCGGCCGTTG
>JANOZI010000744.1:0-3887 GCA_031429375.1 Acidobacteriota bacterium
CTCTGGTGAATACCGCACGCTGGCCGCGAGCTACGCCGAAATCAAGGACGTGGTGCGCGCGATGCGCAAGGCGCCGGTCGAAGTGCGCGTGTCGGATGGCACCAAGGCCGCTGCCGAAGAGGCCGAGGAAGCGGAAGACGCCGCGGCGTTGACGGCCGAAGAAAAGGATGCGCTCGCCGCTATCGGTGTGGCGCCGGCCACAGACGCCGGCGCAGGCGGGACTAAAGTCCCGCCTCTACAGAAGTCCGCCGGGCCGGTCGCGATCCGCACCATCGACGAGTTCATCGATCACTTCATCACGCTCGGCCGCAAGGGCGTCGCCATCAACCGCTACAAGGGTCTTGGCGAGATGAATCCCGAGACGCTGTGGTCGACGACGATGAATCCCGACATCAGGACGTTGTTGCAGGTGCGGGCTGAAGACCACACCGAGGCCGACTCGATGTTCACGACGCTGATGGGCGACCAGGTCGAGCCGCGGCGCAAGTTCATCGAAGACAACGCCCTCGACGTCAAGAACCTGGATATCTAATACCTGTAGGGCCGCCCTTAAGGGTGCCCTACGACTGACCTTTCATGTCGCAGACCGAGCAAATCAAAACGCCCGTCAACATCGAAGACGAAATGAAGCGCTCGTACCTGGATTACGCCATGAGCGTCATCATCGGGCGCGCGCTGCCCGACGTGCGCGACGGCCTCAAGCCGGCGCACCGCCGCGTGCTGTTTGCGATGCGGCAGATGGGGCTGGCGTCGAACCGGGCCTACCGCAAGTGCGCCAAGGTGATTGGCGAGGTCATCGGCAACTACCATCCGCATGGCGACCAGCCGGCGTACGACACGCTCGTGCGGCTCGCGCAAGACTTCAACATGCGCAAGACCCTGGTCGACGGCCAGGGCAACTTCGGCTCGGTCGACGGCGACCCGCCGGCCGCGTATCGATACACCGAGGCCCGGCTCGAGGCGCTTGCCGAAAGCCTGATGGAAGACCTCGACAAGGACACGGTCGACTACGTCCCGAACTTCGACGAGACGACGACCGAGCCCACGGTGCTGCCGGCGACTTACCCGAACCTGCTGGTCAACGGCTCGACCGGCATCGCGGTCGGCATGGCCACGAACATCCCGCCGCACAATCTCGGCGAAGTGATCGACGGCGTCGTCTGGATTATCGAACACACGCTGCTTGGCGGCGAGACGACCTACACGCGCGAACAGAAGCTCAAGGAGCTGATCCGGCTGATTCCCGGGCCCGACTTCCCCACCGGCGGCAGCATCGTCGGCAAGCGCGGCATTCATGAGGCCTTCCTGACCGGGCGCGGCTCGATCCAGGTGCGCGCGAAGACCGAGATTGAAACCACCAAGAAGGGCGATCGCCAGCAGATCATCGTGACCGAGATTCCGTATCAGCTGAACAAGACGCGGCTGCTCGAGCGGATCGCCGAGCTGGTGCGCGAAAAGACGCTCGAGGGTATCTCGGATCTGCGCGACGAATCCGACCGCGACGGCATGCGCATCGTGATCGAGCTCAAGCGCGGTGAAGTCGGCGAAGTGGTGCTGAACAACCTGTTCAAGCAGACGCAGCTGCAGCAGTCGTTCGGCATCATCACCCTGGCGATCGTCTCGGGCCGCCCGAAGGTGCTGAGCCTGCTCGAGGTGATCGAGCACTTCATCGACTTCCGCCGTGACGTCGTGCGGCGCCGGATCGAGTTCGAGCTGCGCAAGGCCGAGGCCCGCGCGCACATTCTCGAGGGCCTGAAGATCGCGCTCGACAACCTCGACGCGGTGATCAAGCTGATTCGCGGGTCGAAGAACCCGCCCGAAGCCAGGACCGGGCTGGTCGCCAGCTTCGGCCTGTCCGAGATCCAGTCGCAGGCGATCCTGGACATGCAGCTGCAGCGGCTGACGGGGCTCGAACGCGACAAGATTCTCAACGAGCTGGCGGAGCTGGTCGCGCTCATTACGAAGCTGAAGAACATTCTCGCCAACCAGCCGCTGCTGTTGAAGATCATCCTCGACGAGCTGCGCGCCATCAAGGCGAAGTTCGCGGATCCGCGGCGCACGCTGCTGATCGAGGACGAAGGCGAGCTGAGCATCGAGGACCTGATCGCCGAGGAAGACGTGGCGATCTCGGTCACCGACACCGGCTACATCAAGCGCACGCCGATCACGACGTATCGCACGCAGAACCGTGGCGGCAAGGGCCGCATCGGCATGCGCACCCGCGAAGAAGACGTCGTCAATCACCTGTTCGTGGCCTCGACGCACTCGTTCCTGCTGGTGTTCTCGGACCGCGGCCGCGCCTACTGGCTCAAGGTGCACGAAATCCCGGACGTCGGCGCCGATGGCAAAGGCAAGTCGGTGGCCAACCTGGTGCAGATGGCCGAGGGCGAGAAGATCGCGGCGATGCTCGCGGTGAAGGAATTCGACGAGCAGCACTTCATCGTCATGGGCACGCGCAAGGGCACCATCAAGAAGACGGAACTGTCGGCCTATTCGAACCCGCGGGCCGGCGGCATCATCGCGATGGGCATCGACGAAGGCGATGCGGTGATTGCCGTGCAAATGTCGGACGGCCAGAGCGAGATCTTCATCGGCACCCGCGACGGCAAGGCGATCCGCTTCCCTGAAGACGACGTGCGCGCGATGGGCCGCACCGCCTACGGCGTGCGCGGCATCGCGCTGCGCGACACCGACGAGGTCGTGGCCATGCAGGTCGCCAAGCCCGGCGGCACGCTGCTCACCGTGACGGAAAAAGGTTACGCCAAGAAGACCGAGCTGGACGCCTACCGCGTCACCGGCCGCGGCGGGCTGGGCGTGAAGAACGTCGAGGTCACCGACAAGAACGGCCACGTCGTCGGCATCGCACAGGTGCACGACAACGAGGAGCTGCTGGTGATCACCGAGCAGGGCAAGATCCTGCGCACGCCGGCGAACGAGATTCGCACCATCGGCCGCGCCACGCAGGGGGTGCGGCTGATGGATCTCGATGGCGAAGACACGATTGTTTCAGTGGCACTGGTCGAGAAGGCCGAAGACGAGCCCCTGCCGCCACCGGCGGACAGTGGTAGCGAACCCGTTGCGTAGGGCGCCCCTTTTTGGGGTGCGTAGGACACCCCTTTACGGGGTGCCATGAGGAGGAACGGAACCATGAACCCTTCGACTCGCTGTGCTCGCTCAGGGCAAGGACGCGCGGTCGTCTTGCTCGTTCCCGTCGTAATGATGGTGGTCGCGTGTTCGAAGCCACCGGAGCAGCAGTTTCTGACGCAGTTCTTCCGGGCGACCCGGGCCCGCGACAACACGACGGTCGGCAAGATGTCGGCGGTCGAGATCGATGCCCGCTCGCAGGGCGTGGTCGAGGATTTCTCGATCGAGAACATCGGCCCCGAGCGCCGCACCCCGCTGACATTTGCGCCGCTGTTCGAAGCGGCGGCCAAGGCGGCCGAGGAAGAGAAGGCGTTTCTCAAGACGAAGATCGAATACCAGAACGCCAACATCAAGGCGATCGAGCAGGTGATCAAGCTCGAGGCCGACCCGGCGGCGAAGCTGACGCCGGAGCAGTTGAAGATCAAGGCCGAGTGGGACAAGTGGCGCGAGGGCATCTCGTCGCACGCGAGGTCGGCGGCCTCGGCGCGCGCGGCCATCAAGTCGTCGACCGGCTTGGCGGAAGCGTCGTTGACGCAGCCGAACCTGCCGGCCCTCGACCCAAAAACGTTCCAGGGCGAGACGATCAGCAAGGACGTCGTGGTGAAGGCGAAAGTAAAGTCGCCGGACGGTGCGAGTTCCGACAAGACGCTGACGATCACCATCGAGCGGGTGGCCAGTAATGCCGGCGGCAAGACGCGCGAAGGCCGGCCGATTATTACGAAAATCTCCGGCCTGTAGCGACG
>JANOZI010000745.1:0-3415 GCA_031429375.1 Acidobacteriota bacterium
GCCAAGTCGATCGAAGAAGCGCTGGCCATGGTGGGGCAGACCGGCTTCCCGGCGATCATCCGCCCGTCGTTCACCATGGGCGGCGTCGGCGGCGGCATCGCCTACAACCTCGAAGAGTTCAAGGAGATCGCCGGCCGCGGCCTGCATATGAGCCCGGTGCACGAGATCCTCGTCGAGGAATCGGTGATCGGCTGGAAAGAGTTCGAGCTCGAAGTGATGCGCGACTGCGAAGACAACTTCGTGGTCATCTGCTCGATCGAGAACATCGATCCCATGGGCGTGCACACCGGCGACAGCATCACGGTCGCGCCCGCCCTCACGCTGACCGACAAGGAATACCAGCGGATGCGCGACGCCGCGCGGCGCATCATCCGGCGGGTCGGCGTCGAAACCGGCGGCTCCAACATCCAGTTTGCGATCAACCCCGACGATGGGCGGATGGTGGCGATCGAGATGAACCCGCGGGTCTCGCGATCGTCGGCGCTGGCCTCGAAGGCGACCGGCTTTCCGATCGCGAAGATCGCGGCCAAGCTGGCGCTCGGCTACCGGCTCGACGAGATCCCCAACGACATCACCCGCGTCACGCCGGCCTCCTTCGAGCCGACCATCGACTACATCGTCGTCAAGATCCCGCGCTGGAACTTCGAGAAGTTCCCGCAGGCGGATCGGACGCTCACCACGCAGATGAAGTCGGTGGGCGAGGCCATGGCGCTCGGCCGCACCTTCAAGGAGGCGTTCCTGAAGGGCATCCGGTCGCTCGAGCTCGGCAAGGAAGGGTTCCTGTTCCGCCGTCCGCAGTTCGACGACGCCGAGGAGGAGGGCACGGCGGGCGAGGCCGGCGAGGAAGAAGACCTCGCGCTCCGCCGCAAGCTGGTGATCCCCACCGATCGCCGCATGTGGGCGTTGTTCCGGGCGCTCGACAAGGGCTGGGACGTCGAGAAGATCCACGAGCTGACCAACATCGACCCGTGGTTCCTGCAGCAGTTCAAGGAGATCGTCGAGCTGCGCAAGACCGCCGAGATGATCGGCCTGCGCAACATGTCGCACGACCTGATGCGCACGCTGAAGCGCAGCGGTTTCGGCGATCGCGATCTCGCGGAGATCCTGGGCGTGGATGAAGCGGCGGTGCGTGAGCGGCGCTACGAGCTCCAGGTCAAGACCGTGTTCAAGCGGATCGATACCTGCGCGGCGGAGTTCGAATCGTTCACGCCGTACATGTACAGCAGCTTCGAAGACAGCTGCGAGGCGGAGCCGACCGACAAGCAGAAGATCATCATCCTCGGCAGCGGTCCCAACCGCATCGGCCAGGGCATCGAGTTCGACTACTGCTGCTGCCATGCGGTGTTCGGCTTCAAGAAAGAGGGGTTCGAGACCGTGATGGTCAACTGCAACCCCGAAACGGTGTCGACCGATTACGACACCGCCGATCGCCTGTACTTCGAGCCGCTGACGCTCGAAGACGTGATGGCGATCATCGAGCGCGAGCGTGACGGCAACGTCGATGTTTCGTGCGTGGTGCAGTTCGGCGGCCAGACGCCGCTCAAGCTGGCGCTGGCGCTGCAAGAGGCCGGCGTCACGATTATCGGCACCTCGCCGGATTCGATCGACCTCGCCGAGGATCGCCAGCGCTTCAACCAGTTGCTGTGGGACCTCGGCATTCCGCAGCCGTCGAGCGGCACGGCGATCTCGAAGGCCGAGGCGCGCGACGTGGCGGCCAAGGTCGGCTTCCCGGTCGTGGTCCGGCCGTCGTACGTGCTGGGCGGACGGGCGATGGCGATCGTCTACGACGTGGCGACGCTCGATCGCTACATGTCGAGTGCGGTCGACGTGTCGCACGATCGGCCGATCCTGATCGATCGCTTCCTCGAGCACGCCAAGGAAGTGGACGTCGACGCCGTCGCCGACGAATCCGGCGCCGTCGTGATCGGCGGCATCATGGAACACATCGAAGAGGCCGGCATCCACTCGGGCGACAGCTCCTGCGTGGTGCCGCCGCCCGGCCTCGGCGAGCGCCACCTCTCGACGATTCGCGACTACACCCGGCGCATCGCGAAGGCGCTGAAGGTGATTGGCCTGATGAACGTGCAGTATGCGATCTAGGACGACACCGTCTACGTGCTCGAAGTGAATCCGCGCGCGGCGCGCACGGTGCCGTACCTGTCGAAGGCGAGAGGCATTCCGCTGGCGCAGATCGCCGCGCGGGTCATGACCGGCAGGTCGCTGGCGGATCTCGGGGTGGTCGAAGATCTCGCGCCGGCGGGAGTGTTCGTGAAGAGCCCCGTGTTCCCGTTCGTCAGGTTCCCCGGCGTCGACACCATCCTCGGACCCGAAATGAAGTCGACCGGCGAAGTGATGGGCGGTGCCGACAGCTTCGGGATGGCCTTCGCGAAGGCGATGCTCGGGGCAGGGCAGCGGCTGCCGGAAGAGGGCGCGGTCTGCATCAGCGTGAACAACGAAGACAAGGCGGAGGTCCTGCCGATCGCGCAGGGGTTTGCCGAACTGGGTTTCAAGATCATCGGCACGCGCGGCACCGCGGCCTACTTCCGCGCCCACGGCGTCGAGTGCTCGGTGGTGTTCAAGGTCAACGAGGGCCGCCCGAGCCTGGCCGACGAGATCGTGAACCGCACGATTTCGCTGGTGGTCAACACCCCGCACGGCCGCGAGTCGTTTTTCGACGACAAGGCGGTGCGGCGGGCCGCGATGATGGCCGGCGTGCCATGCATCACGACCATCACCGGCGCCGCCGCGGCGCTCGAAGCGATTCGCGCGCTCAGGACCGAAGGTCTCGACGTGCGTGCGCTGCAGGACTACTACGCCGCTGTCGCAGCGCAGAGCTGACGGCGCTCTCGAAGTCCTGCTACGGGGACTAGCTGTTCGGCGCGCCGGCCGCGATCCAGTCGCGAATCATCTTTACCTGGGCGTCGGTCAGGAACGGCGGGCCAGTGCGCGGCATCCGCCCCCCGACGATCCCCGCGTCGCCCTCGAGCTTCTGAATGAGGTAGCTGCCATTCGGGTTGCCAGGGATGACGAGGACCGCTCCCGTCTTCGCGACACTCGGTACGTTCGAGAGCGCTCTGAACGATGAGCCAGCTTTCAAGTTGAGCCCGCTGGAAGGCGTGCGGCCCACGTCGGTGTGGCATGAGGCGCAGCCCGGGTCGAATATCTGCGTCTGGATCGCTGACAAGGTCGGAGCGGTGCTGGCGGCGGGCGTCGGGGAGGTCGGGCTCTTCGAGCACGCGCCAATCGCCATCGCGAACAAAAGCGCACCGAGAGTAAGGGCTGACTGGCTAGTGGTGATCCGGTTCGTCATGAGGTTCCGTGTCCTTTGATTGTCGATTAACAGTCGGCGTGTGATGTTGGCGGGGCACGGCACGGCTCCGGAACGCGCGGATTATCGCCGAGGAAGGCTTCGGCG
>JANOZI010000746.1:0-3348 GCA_031429375.1 Acidobacteriota bacterium
ACCCGATCGGCTTGCTCGAGGAATTCCGCGCCGAGGTCCGCGACGGCGAGTGTGTCGTCACGGGGTACGTGATCGGCGCTGCGGGGTTGCTCGAGCGCCTCGATCTGAACCAGCTCGTGAGCCCGCGCCACCGAGGCTACGTCGCGCGATGGGATCAGCTCGACATCAGCGACGAGCGGCGACCGCGGCTCACCTGCCCGATTTCGGAGCTACAGAAGCTATGAACCGTCGCGTGGCTTTGCGGTAGTATCGCCTCGCTCTCGGGCTGCAGGGTCCTGGCACTCGGGTTTCCGAATGACAAAGCGGAGGTAGTGATGCGAGTGAGTGTGCCGACCTCAATCGTGGCTCTTGCGGCGGTGGTCGTTGCGGTGCGGATGACGCCGCCAATCACGGCGCAGCAGGGCGACCTCGACCCGGGAATCGTGAAGCTCGTCGCCGCCGTTTCGGAAGAGCGCCTTGGCGTGATTCTGAAGAAGCTCGAAACCCTCGAGACGCGCAGCACGCTCTCGTCCACGACCTCCACGACCCGCGGTATCGGCGCCGCTCGCCAATGGATCCTCGACGAGATGAAGAGCCACTGCCCTATCTCGGTCAGAACGCCCGGGTGAACGCGGCGGCGGCCGCGACCCTGGCGCTGGCGCCACCGCCGCCGGCCGTGACGAACGATCGCGGCCAACCCTCGATCACGCGCGCGCCATCGGGTTACGACGCGAACCTGACGTGGAAGGCGGCGCCCGGCGCCTCGGGCTACCGCATCTTCTGGCGCGAGGCGTGGGGACCGGACTGGCAGCACGAGATGACCGTCGGCAATGTCACCACCGTCGTGTTGCCTAACATGCAGATTGACGACTACGTCTTCGGCGTCGCCGCCCTCGATGCCGCGGGCCACGAGAGTTGTGTCGCCGCGTACGTCTCACCGCCGCGTGGGGACTCGGCAGTCAAAACAAAAGGGCAATAGGCTCGGGGCCCGAGCTTCGCGTCGTGGTGCCGTTGGCTGAGGCGCATTTCTTTCTTAGACTTCTTAGACTTCTTAGATTTCTTAGATTTCTTAGTTCTCTTCAGCCGCTATATCTCGTCGCGCCGTCGACACCCTCTACATACGCACCAACAATTTCATACTGTTCGATGCTGGTCTTTTTGCGCCTTCACCTCGGGTGAGGGTTGCTGGAGAGCGACTTTCTCGCGCCCGTACACGTATTCCATTGCACGAACTTCCATTGCACGAACGAATGACGGAGGAACCATGGACAACCCAGGAGAGTCTAGTAAGCGGCCCGCCCCGGCCGCGATGTCGCGTCGTACGGTATTGACCCTCGCCGCCGCTGCAGGCGGCAGCGCTTTACTCGAGAACACGTCGAAACTGAACGCGCAGGATCCACCGAAGGGTGGACTGCCTCCGATTCCGAGCCCGCCTACGACGCCGTGGCGACACGAACTGCCGAGGCCGCCAGTCAAAGAGCCCCTGGCTGGGCCAAGTGCGCTGAGAGGCGGGCCCGTCATCTACGCCTATCACCAGTATTACTCGCGGTTTACTCCCCGCAAATTCTACGAGATGACCGTCAGGCCCGGGCAGCACACCTTCCACGAAGATCTCGGGCCAAGCCTCATCTGGGGTTACGACGGCATCTTCCCTGGCCCGACGTTCGACGCGCGCTACGGGGAGCCGATTTTCGTGCGCATTCACAACGAGCTGCCTTCCAATCAACAACTGCTCGACACTCCCACCTTTGGCACCAACGACGTGAACACGCACCTGCACAACCTGCATTCACCGTCCGAGAGTGACGGCGGACCCTGGGACTTCTACCCGCCGGGCGAATTTTGCGATCACTGCTACCCCATGGTGAAGGCCGGCTTCGCAACCGCGCCGCATGTGGGAGACGGTGATCCAAACGAGGCGCTCGGCACGCTGTTCTACCATGCGCATCGGCCCGACTTTACGGCGCCAAACGTCTACAAGGGGCAAGTCGGCTTCTTTCGCGCGTTCGACGATGTCGACACCGGCGATGAAACGACGGGCCTGCGCCTGCCGAGCGGCGAGTTCGACGTGCCGTTGCTGTTTGCCGACAAGGCGTTCGACGCCGACGGACAGCTGTTCTTCGACCCGTTCAATATCGACGGCATCCTCGGCGACAAGAGCACCGTCAATGGCGTGATCCAGCCGTTCTTCCGCGTGCAGCGGCGAAAGTATCGGTTCCGGTTCCTGATCGGAGGTCCGTCGCGCTTCATGCGCTTCTACCTGATGCGCGATGGTTCGTTCCTGTCGAATGGCCCCTTCATCCAGATCAGCAACGACGGCAATCTCCTGGCCGAGCCCATTCGCCGCAACAATTTCGTGCAGGCTCCGGCCGAGCGCTTCGACATCGTCATCGATTTCAAGGAGCTCATCGGCGGCTCGGGAGGCGAGCTGATCCTCTACAACCGTGCCGAGCAGCTCGACGGGCGGCAGCCGACCGGCAAGCTGCTCTCACCCGGTGACGCGATCCTGAAGTTCATCGTCGAACCCGGCTCGCCGGATGATCCCTCGCATGTGCCGTCCACCCTGCGCCCGCAGGTGCCGGTCGATCTCAGCGAAGTCGTCACCACGCGGACCTTCCGCTTCAGCCGCAGCAATGGCGCGTGGACGATCAACGACAAGTTCTTCGACCCGCGGCGGAGCCGCGCGCAGATTCAGCGCGGCACCTCGGAAATCTGGGTGCTGAAGAACAACGACGATGGCTGGCAGCACCCGATTCACATTCACTTCGAGGAGTTTCACATCCTGTCGCGCAACGGGGTGGCACCGCCGCCATGGGAACGCGGCCGCAAGGATGTGTTGTTACTCAGGCCGCGCGAGGAGGTGCGCCTCTTCTTCCGCTTCCGCGATTTCCCGGAGCCGGGCTTCATGCACCCGGACCCGGAGCGCCAGGCGAACGTCGGCCGGTATCCGATGCACTGTCACAACCTCACCCACGAGGATCACGCGATGATGCTTCGTTGGGACATCGTGGGTTGAACGGGGGCTGCCATGGAGAAAAGGGAATTCCTGAATCTGCTCGGATCGGCTCCCGCGGCCGTGCTCGCCGCGTTCTCGCGCCCGGCGCCTGGGCCCCGCGCGCGTCACCTGCCGAATTTTGCATTGACGACGCACGAAGGCACACCGGTGCGTTTCTACGACGACCTGCTGCGCGGCAAGCTGGTCCTCATCAACTTCATGTACACGCGCTGCGACGGACTTTGCCCCGGACAGACCGCGAATCTCGTCAAGGTGCAGCGTTACCTCGGCGATCGTGTGGGCCGCGACGTGCACATGTACTCGAACACGCTCGACCCTGCGGCCGACACCCCAAAGGCGTTGCGATCGTATGC
>JANOZI010000747.1:0-1740 GCA_031429375.1 Acidobacteriota bacterium
TGACATTCGCGCCAGTGAGGGCGGCCTGGCGATCGCCAATTGCACGGCGGGCGAACCGCCGACCATTACGGCCTCGCCAAGCATCCCGCCCAACGCTTCCGGATGGACGCCGGTCCCCGTCGGCGAAACCTTCACGATCACGCTGACGGCGTCCGACGACACGGGTGTCGCGCGCATCGAGTATGAGTTCCTCGGAACGAACGATCAGGGCGTCACCATCGATCCGATCGTCTTTCCGGCTCCCTGGTCGACCTCGCAGCAGATCATCGTGCCCTTGATTGAACTGGGCGACACCACGATTTTGTTCAGGGCCCGCGACAGCGACAATCGCGCGTCCGCATGGCAGCAGCTCGACGTCACGCTCGTGCAGGACAACGGCCTGTCGGCGCCGACGGTGATCGGCGGTAACCGCATCAGCGCCGAAGGGGATGTGCTCGCCAGTGTGGCGGTCGTCACGGTGAGCCACCCTGATCCGGTCGCGTTGACGTACTCGGCGACCGGCCTGCCTCCAGGGCTGGTGATGAATGCGTCAACCGGCACCGTGAGCGGCACGCTTGGCTACACCAGCGCGGCTGTCTATCACGTCACGGTCACCGTGAACGAGGGCTCGGCTACAGGGACGGCGTCGTTCAGCTGGACCGTCACCGACACGAATGCGGCGCCGGTGCTCACCAACCCGGGCAACCAGACGAGTGCGGAGGGCACCTCGGTCGTGATCGCCGTGATCGCGGATCCCGTGGACGGCGACGCGCTCACGTTCACCGCAGCCGGCCTGCCGCCCGGGTTGACCATCAATGCGCGGACCGGCGTGGTGACGGGACCGCTTGGCTACACCTCGGCGGGCGTCCACCAGGTGACTGTTACCGTGACCGACGGCGCGAATCCCAGGACCGTGGCCTTCGCGTGGACGGTCATCAACGTCAACCGCGCCCCGGTCGTGACCAACCCGGGCAACAAGACCAGCGCGGCGGGTGCGAGCATCACTGTGGCGGTGACGGCGAGCGACCTGGATCTCGACGCGCTCTCGTATTCTGCAACCGGGCTCCCGCAGGGTCTCTCGATTGCCCCCAGCACGGGCGTCATTTCCGGCACCATCGCGTTTACAGCCGCCCCCAGCAACACCGTCACGGTCACCGTCTCTGATGGTGTGGCCGTCGATTCGAAGACCTTTACCTGGGTTGTGACGTTCAACCGTGCTCCGGTCTGCTCGGCGGCGAGGACGACCGCCGTCATGTGGCCGCCGAACCACCAGCAGGTCTACATCAATGTGTCGGGCGTCGTGGATCCCGAGGGCCAGCCGATCACCATCCGGTTCACGTCGATCCTGCAGGACGAGCCGACCGACTCCGTCGGCCAGGGCAACACCAGGCAGGATGGCGGGATCGAGCAGAACGGCGCCGCGGCGTGGGTCCGCTCGGAGCGGAGCGGCACCAACAAGGTTCCCGGTGACGGTCGCGTGTATCTGATCGGCTTCACGGCGACCGACGCCGGCGCCCTCAGCTGCACGGGCACGGTGCGCGTCGACGTGCCGCACGATCAGCGTGGCACGTCGGCCGTGCTCAGCCCGGGCCGCTGGAATTCGCTCACCGGCGAGATGGCGACCCCGCCGCCGGCTCCCGTCGCGGTTGACGACATCGCCCGGGTTGCGACGGGCGCGAACAAGGTCATTGCGGTGCTGTCCAACGACGTCGCGCACGGCCTGCCGCTGACCGTGACGATCGTGAGCAAGCCCGGCAAGGG
>JANOZI010000748.1:0-2226 GCA_031429375.1 Acidobacteriota bacterium
GCATCGGCGGCGTTCCTCAGCAGGTTGATCAACAACTGTTCGAGCTGATCGGCATCGGCTTCGACCGTGACATCGGGCCCCGGCTTCAGTTGGACCGGCACGCGTGTGTCGAACTCCGCCACGCGCTGCAGCAGCGGCTTCAACACGACCGGAGCGAGGCGCGGCGCCGGCAGGCGCGCCAGCCGCGCCGATGCGCCGGTGAACCGGCTGAGCGAGTCGGTCCGCGACGCGATCACCTGCAGGCCGCGCTGCATGTCTTCGCGCCAGTCGGCGGGCGGCGGGTTCCTTTGTAGCAGCGTCTCGAGCGTGCCGGCGATCGACTTGATCGGGCCCAGCGAATTACCGAGCTCGTGGCCGATTACCCGGATCAAACGCTGCCACGCTTGTCGTTCCTGTTCCCGCAGCGGCCGGCTGACATCCGACAGCACCAGCAGATCGTGCCGCAGCCCTCCCAGCCGGAACGTCGTCCGGCGCACTTCCCAGCGGCCGGCGCCGCCGCCGAGCGGTGAAATGTCGACCACGCGGGGCGCCTCGCCGAACCAGTCGGTCAGCGACAGCTCCTCGGCGGTGCGGCCGAGCATGTGCTCCGCACTGCGGCCCATCAGCCGCTCGCCGGTGCGGTTGACGATGCGCAGGCGCTGTTGCGGATCGAAGGCGAACACCGCGACGTCGATCTCTTCCATGACGTTGCGGAGCAACCCCGTGGCCTCGACGGCGCCCAGGCGCTGTTCGTGAAGGGTTTCGGCCAGCGCGTTGACCTCGAGCAGCGCCGCGCCGAGCGGATCGTCGGGGTTGGCGGTGCGGCCGCGGATCGAGAAGTCGTCTTCGCGCAGCGCCGCCAGCAGGTTGGCCAGCGTCTGCAACGGCACCACGATGCGCGTGCGAACCGACGCCGCCAGGCCAAACAGGGTCGACAGGATGATCACCGTGAGCGTCCACTGTACCTTCGGCGTGTAATCGTCGGTCCAGAGGATCCACAGCGCCGTCACCGCTCCGGGGAACCCGGCGCCGATGGCGAGGAGGAAGACTTGCTGATCGAGGCGAAGCCGCCTGAACATATTGAACTGCGGCACCCCTAAAGGGGTGCCCTACAACTTATATCGTTCGAGCCGGCGATACAGCGCGCTGCGTGAGAGCCCGAGCGCGCGGGCGGCGTGACTCACGTTGCCGTACCGCGCCATCGCCTTCTTGATCAGGAAGGCCTCGACTTCTTCGAGGCTCATGTCTTCGAGCCGCGCCGTCGAGCCCCCTTCGGCGCGCAGGCCCAGGTCGGTCGCTCGCACCGTCGATCCGCCCGACATCAGCACGGCGCGTTCAATCGAATGGTCCATCTCGCGCACGTTGCCGGGCCAGCGGTGATCCATCAGGATCTGCATGGCCGCCGGATCGAACCCCGACATCGCCTTGCGATAGCGCTGGGCGTGCTGGCGAAGGAAATGCCTGGCGAGCAGCGGAATGTCCTCGCGCCGATCGCGCAGCGGCGGCAGGTGAATCTCGATGGTGTTGAGCCGGAAGTAGAGGTCCTGCCGGAAGCGCCCCGCTTCGACTTCGGCATTGAGGTCGGCGTTGGTCGCCGAGATCAGCCGGACGCTGACCTTGCGGGTCTTCGACGAGCCGAGCCGCTCGAACTCGCCGGTCTCGATCACGCGCAGCAGCTTCTGCTGTTGCGTCATCGGCACGTTGGCGATCTCGTCGAGGAACAGCGTGCTGCCGTCGGCCAGCTCGAACCGGCCGACGCGGTCGGCCTTGGCGTCGGTAAACGCGCCCTTGAGGTGGCCGAACAACTCCGACTCGAACACGCCTTCGGCCATGCCGCCGGCGTTGACGGTGACCATCGGCCGGCCGGCGCGCGGCGACACCGCGTGCAGGGCCTGCGCGACCAGGCTCTTGCCGGTGCCGTTCTCGCCGGTGATCAACACGTTGGCGTCGGCGGGGCCGACGCGCGCGATCATCTCGAGCACCGGACGCATCGCCGCCGATTCCGCGAGGATCGGCGATCGGCCATCCGCCTGCAGCGCCTGGTTCGCCGCCTCGAGCTGCCGGCCCCGGCGAATGGCGCGGCCCAGCTCGGTCTGCGTGCGCACGATCGACAGCAACCGCTCGTTCTCCCACGGTTTCTGAACGAAATCGCGAGCGCCGCGGCGCATCGCTTCCACCGCCACGTTGACCGATCCCCACGCCGTCAACACCACCACCGGCAGCGACTCGTCGGCAGTGTGAATCCGC
>JANOZI010000749.1:0-10713 GCA_031429375.1 Acidobacteriota bacterium
TCCCACGTGTTGGCGTCGAAGTCGCTGTTCCGGTAAAACTCGAACGCATTGCCGCGAACCTGGTTCGCGCCGGATTTGATCACGCTGCTGATCACCGCTCCGCCGACGTTGCCGACGTCGGCGGCGTAGTTGTTGGTCTCCACGCTGATCTCGGCGATGGCATCGGGGCTGGGCTGATAGGCGACCCGGTTGTCGATCGTTTCGTTGACGTCGAGTCCGTCGACCGTAAAGTTATTGGTCTGCTCGCGGTTGCCGTTCACGAACGGCCGGTTCATGTTCACGCTGCCGATGTTGGTGAAGCCGCGCGGGTTGTAGGTGACCGTCCCTGGCAGGAGGAGTGCGAGCTGGCCGGTATTTCGGCCATTGAGCGGAAGCGACTGCACCGTGTTGCCCGAGAGCACCTCCCCAACGGTTGCTGTCTCTGTCTGAAGGATGGGCGCCGCGCCGGCAACCTGGACGGTCTCGGCAATCGGCCCGACTGCCATCTTGAAGTCGAGCCGCGCGACCTGCCTGTTCTCGAGCGCAACGGGCGCGGTGGTGGACGTCCGGAATCCTTGCAGCTCGGCCCTGATGACGTACGTGCCAACCGCCACCGGCGTGATGGTGTAGTTACCTGCCTGGTTTGTGACCGTCACGTGTTCCACATTGGTCGCCTGGTTGGTGGCGGTGACGGTGACCCCTGCCAGCGCGGCGCGCGTGTCGTCCATCACGAGCCCGGTGATCGATGCCCCGCCAGTTTGGGCGCCGACGCCCGCGGGCAGCAGTACGAGCACGCTTGCCAGAAACGCGAATCCGACGCGAAAACGACCTGACGTCATGACGGGGCCCTCCTCAAGGACGACCGATCTTAGACCGCAATCGGTCGGGTTGTGAAGGAAATGAAAAGACGAAGGCTGCTGGACACCGGTGCGGCTTCAGCCGCTTGGTAGTAGTAGTCTTGGAGTATGATGGTAGGATGAAAGTAAAGACTTCGGTCACACTTTCGGAAGACATCTTGAAAGCGGTGAAGCGCGCGGCCGGCCGGACGGAGAGCCGCTCCGAGACGGTGGAACGCCTGCTGCGGGACGGCCTTGCGGCGCGGGCACGCCGGACGTCCGACGCCCGCGATCTGGCCAGCATCAATGCGCATGCCGATGCGCTGAACGCGGAAGCCGAGGACGTGCTGGCGTATCAGGGTGAGGTGTGACCCGTGGCGAATTCTATCGGGTCGCGAAGCCATCTTCCCGCGACCCGAAACGATTCCGCGTGTTCCTCGTCGTCAGTCGCCAGGTCCTCATCGAGTCGCGGTTCTCGACGGTGATCTGCGCGCCGGTTTATTCAGCCCGTCACGGCTTGTCGACCCAGGTGCCGGTCGGCCCTGACGAAGGGCTTCGTCACGACAGTAGTATCCATTGCGACGAGTTGGTGAGCCTGCCAAAGCCATTGCTGACACAGTTTGTCGGGCGATTGGAGCCTGACCGCCTTCCGGAATTGGATCGGGCCCTTGCGGCAGCGCTCGACATCGATTCAGCGGCGCTCACCAGGATCGGCATGTCGAGCGTGCCCTGAGGACTTCGCGGCCGCCAGCCGGACTTCGGGCCATCTCACAGCCGGAATAAAACGGCGCGTGGCCGGTATCATCCCCAGTAATGCGGCGATCGCTCGCCGCCCATGAGAATGCCAGACCGCCATCAGCCGCCGCCGGACGGGCCCTGGGCTGCCTTCGAGGCGGAGGCCATGCCGCACGCCGATCGGCTGTTCCGGTTGGCGATGTGGCTGGAACGCGATCGGCGGGAAGCCGAGGATCTGGTGCAGGACACGCTGATCCAGGCCCTCAAGTCGTTTCACCGCTACACCATCGGCAGCAACTGCAAGGCGTGGCTGGTCACGATCCTCCATCACGTCCGCAGCAACCGGCACCGGGCGAACCGGCGCGTGCCGCTCGTCGAAGACGCCGACGACCGGATCGCCGAAACCGTGCCGTTTGTGCCCGCCGTTCCAACCGTGATCACCGACGAGGACCTCTTGATCGCCCTGCGCGGAATACCGGAGCACTATCAGAACATCATCCTCCTGTGCGACGTCGAGGACCTGACCTACAAGGAGATTGCCGCCGCGTTGAAGATACCGATCGGCACCGTGATGTCACGCCTCCACCGTGGCCGCGCCTTGCTGCGACAGAAGCTGGCGGCGACCGACGCGTCCGCACGCTCGGAAGGAACAGGATAACCATGGAGTGCCGTGAGGTTCGACAACTGGCCGACGCGTTCGTCAGCGAGCAACTGCTCGTCGAGACCACGCAGGCCATCGTCTCTCACCTCGACCAGTGCCCGGCGTGCCGCGCTGACATCGCGGCACTGCGACGGCTGCGCGCGGCCACGCGGTCTGCCTTCGCCAGTGCGCCGGATCTGGCTCCGCACCCGGAGTTTCTGACCTCGCTGGCCGGCCGCCTTCAGGCGGAAGCGGCTCGACCCCAGCCCTCGCGCTGGAGCGGTTGGCTCACGATGGCGGCCGGCCTGTTGCTGGTGACCGGCCTCGCCTTCGGCGCACGAGAGTGGTCGCTGTCGAACCTGTCGGCGCTGCTTCATGCCGCGGTCGGCGATCACCGCTTCTGCGCGCTCGACTTCAAGTTGGCGGAGCAGCCCATCACGCTGGAGGAGGCGGCGCGTCGCTACGATGCGGTGTATCGCCTGATGGAAGGCGTCGAGCCGTCAACCACCTCGCTCAGCGGCGGTCCGCTTCGCATCAACGAGCGGCATTCGTGTGTGTTCGACGGCCGCCGTTTCGCCCACATCGTGTTGAGCTACCGGGGCCAGGCCGTGTCGCTGCTGGTCGCGAAGGACGACGGCATCTGGACGCTGCCGTCGACACTGTCCGTGACCGACGGCTTTCGCACCACGGCGTTTCGTGGCTCGAAGCACGTGGTGTTCGTGGTGTCGGCCTTGAGCGACGACGATGTGCAGGAGGTCGCCGCGGCGATGGCGGGCCCGGTAGAACGCGCGCTCGCGGGCGTCTGAGGGAGAACGATGAGCCAACTACCGCCGCCGTACCGCACTCGACGCGAGTTGCTGAAGTTGAGCCCGCTCCTGCTTCTCGGAGGCTTCGCGGTGCCGTCGTGGCGCGAGGCGCTGTTGGAAAACGGCGTCGCGTGGAGCGATCGAGCCTCGGCGCTCATCTTCCGTGACGATCACCTGGCTGCTTCGCACCCCGACGCCGACGTCGTGCCGATGGACCGCTTTCCCTATAACGGCTACGACGTGATCGAACCGGAGATCGATTTCGCCAATTGGACGCTCACAGTCAGCGGCGCGGTCGCGCGCCCGGGCGCATACACACTCGATCAGATTCGCGCGCTGCCGAAGCAGACACACAACACCCGTCACGTCTGCGTGGAAGGCTGGGATGTCGTGGGCCGCTTCGGCGGCGCGCGCGTCGCGGATTTTCTGGTGATGACCGGCGCCGACCCGGCGGCTCGCTTTCTGACCGTGTCGTGCGCGGACGACTACTACGAATCGCTCGACATCGAAACGGCGCGGCATCCGCAGTCGCTGCTTTGCTATGAGATGTACGACCGCCCGCTCGATCGCGGACACGGTGCGCCACTCCGACTGAACCTGCCCACCAAGCTTGGCTACAAGCAAGCCAAGTACTTGATGACGCTCGAGGTCACTCACGTCCTGCCGGCTCGCCGGAGCTATTGGGGCGACCAGGGGTACAGCTGGTATGGCGGACTCTGACGTGACGGTGCGGCGTGTGGCGCGGCCGGTCTACGAACATCCTTGGGCCGTCCGGTTTTGTCATTGGGCGAACGCCGTGTCCGTGACGGTGCTCGCGATGAGCGGCCTGCAGATCTTTTCGGCGTTTCCGGCCTTCGGCCCGAAGATTCCGCAGGAGAACCTGATCGATGCCGTGCCCGAGGCGGTGGCACTTGGCGGATGGCTGGGTGGGGCGCTGCAGTGGCACTTCACCTTCATGTGGATCTTTGCCGGCATCGGTCTGTTGTACGTCGCATCGCAGATCGTCTCGGGCCATTGGCGCACGCTCGTGTTCACGCCGCGGGATGTGCGCGGCGTCTGGCCCATGGCGCGCCACTACTTCCTGTTCGGGCCCAAGCCGCCGGCGACCGCCCAATACAACCCGCTGCAGAAGCAGGCGTATACCAGTGTCCTCCTGTTCGGTACGGCGTCATTGCTGACCGGTGTGGTGATGTACAAGCCCGTGCAGTTCTCCGCGCTCGGCTGGCTCTTCGGCGGATATCACGGCGCGCGCCTGGTCCACTTCCTCGCCATGTGCGGGCTGCTGGCGTTCGTTCCGGGCCACCTGATCATGGTGATCCTGCACGGATGGGACAACTTCGCGTCGATGGTCACAGGATGGAAGCGTCATCCCGAGTACACGCCAGGGGATCAATCATGACGATGCGCACCTGGGTGATGAGCCTGGCGGCACTCGCGCTGTTGACCGGGGGGTGGGTGGCTGGGCGAGCGATGGATTCGCGTGCGCCGCTGCGATCGGCTCACAGCGAGCCGGCGCAAGTGACTCCGCCGAAGATGGTGGCGGTGACTGAGCAAGGAAAGCTCTTTCATGACCCGTCGTGCCCGCTCATTCATGGGCCGGCCCGTCTCGCATCGGGCCAGCAGGCCCTCGTCGATGGCTACACGCCTTGCACGCGGTGCCTGCCGGCCGAGTGAGACGCGGCTCATCCTTGTGATGACCGGCGGGGAATAGAATCGGGTACGCGGACATTACATTTAGAGGACCACCCACATGCTGACAAGACGACAACTGATTGCGGGCGGCGTCGCACTGGCATTCACCGCGCCCTGGCGCGTGAAGGCAGCGGTGGCGCGCGAACCGTTCGAGGTCACTCGCACCGACGCTGAATGGAAGAAGCTCCTGACACCGGCCCAGTACACCGTGCTGCGCCACGAGGGTACCGAGCGCGCCTTCACCAGCCCGTTGTTGAACGAGAAGCGTCGTGGCACGTTTGCCTGCGCCGGCTGCAACCTCGACTTGTTCTCATCGAGCACCAAGTACGACAGCCACACCGGTTGGCCCAGCTTCTGGGCCCCGCTCGACAAGGCGGTTGGCGTCACCCGCGATACGTCGCTCGGCGTGGTGCGGGAAGCCGTGCATTGCCGGCGATGCGGCGGCCATCAGGGTCATGTCTTCGATGACGGTCCCAAGCCGACCGGACTTCGCTATTGCATTAATGGCGTGGCGTTGACGTTCCGGCCCGACAGCGCGTAGCGGCACGACCCCTTTGGAGAACGAATATGAAGAGCATCATTGATCGCGCCGGTTTACCCGCCCTCATCGTCGCCGTTTTCCTGCTCACCGCGCTGGTGCTCAGGGGCATGCCCGTAGCCGCTCAGGAAGGCCTCGCGCTGCCGGCGCCGGCAGTCGACCTGCCCGCCAGCCAGGCGCCGTCGCAGGTAATGGTCGTTGCCGGCGGATGTTTCTGGGGCGTGCAAGGCGTCTTCCAACACGTCAAAGGCGTGAGCAACGCGGTTTCCGGTTATGCCGGCGGAGCGAAGAGCACGGCGATCTACGAGCGGACCAACGACGGCACGACGGGTCACGCCGAGTCGGTGCAGGTCACCTTCGACCCGCGGCAGGTGAGCTACGGACAGTTGCTGCAGGTCTTCTTCGCCGTCGCCCACGATCCGACGCAGCTCAATCGCCAGGGTCCTGACACCGGCACGCAGTACCGGTCAACGATCTTCGCTGCCAGCGCCGAACAGGCCGCAGTGGCGAAAGCCTACATCGCCCAGCTTGATCAAACTCACGCGTTCAAGCGCTCAATCGTCACGACCATCGAGATGGGCCGCGCGTTCTACCCGGCCGAGCCGTATCACCAGGATTTTCTCGTCCGCAATCCGTCCTATCCTTACATCGTCTACAACGACCTGCCGAAGATTGCGAATCTCAAGCGCTTGTTGCCGGATTTGTATCGCGCAGCCCCGGTGCTGGTCTCGGGAACACGCTAGCCCGGACTATTCATGAAGGTTCGAATAGTCCGCCCTCCGGGCTTCGACTCAGGCCCGATTCTCGGGCCTTCGCTCAGGACTAGCCCGGGCGACGTCTTGAGCACCGCGCTCGGCGCGGTGTCGAAACCGGCGGCAGCCAGAAAACCCACTGCCGCCGGCGCGTTATGAACGAACGCGTAGCGTTCGTGAATAATGCGGGCTAGCGGGCTAACGTGGTTCCGGGTTCGCTGATCTCCACGGACGACGTCAAGGTAATGGTGTTGTGGAGCGTCCGGTAGAGCGGACAGCGCATGGCGTACATCGCGTGGACGCGATCAACCGTCTCGCGCGCGGATGCCGGCGCCGTGAGCTGCATCTTCACGTGAATGCGGCGGATCACAAGCACGCCCTCATCGGTTTCGACTTCGCCGGTCACGTCTCCCGTGAGCCTGCCGCCCCCCGCATCGATTTGACGCGCCTCCAGCGCGCCTCCAAAGGTGCCGAGCATTCAACCGGCTGTGGCCGCGATCACATAGTCGATGGTGGAGGCGTGCGAGTCCGAAAGGGTCGCCGGATCAATCTTGTAGTGGGCGGCGATCGCGCCGTGGACGCTGAACGTTACCGGCTGCGTCTCGCCTGGCAGGTGCGCAATCCGGACCGGCCCCTTGATCCGCTCGAGACGAACTTTTGACGTGTAGGCGACTGCTGACATGCTCTGGCTCCCTCGTGTCCGGTGTTGACGTTGTTCATCATTCCCCTTTTAGGGGCTTCCGATCCAGTGGTTTGCCGGGATTCTCCACGAAGGGGCGCCGCGCGATCGGCCGGCAGGTCTCGAGGCGCCCGACCCCGCGGCACCTGCCGGCCAGGATCGCGTGTTACATGCCGCAGGTCGCGGCGACCATCTTCAGCGACGTCACCGTCCAGGCCGGCATGCCCTTGCCCATCGCATCTGACTTCGCCATACCCATGCCCATGGCGCCGTCGGGCCCCGTCACCGACACCTTGTGGCCGACGTGCTTGGCCAGGTCGATGGTCTTGCTCTCGATGGCCATCGCCTTGGCCATCGCGTCCTTGCCCATGGCGTCCTTGCCCATCGTGTCTTTCTTCATCGTGTCCTTGCCCATGCCCATCCCGGCGGTGAGGTGAGTCAGGCTGTAGGTGCCTGCCATCTCGCCCGCCGCGATACAGCCGGTGTAGGTCTTCTCCTTGCCCATGGGCTTGGCCATCTTGTCCTGCGCGCCTGCCACATGGCTCATCGAGGCCACGGCCAGGATAGCGAGGGCGGGGGTCATCCAGTTCTTCATGTTCGCTCCTTGAGAGGGTGTCCGCGGCGACACAACTGTCGCCTCAGGACATATCTCAGATGCCAGGTGGTTTATTCCGCCTGGACGGGTTTCAAGACGGGATCGTTGACCTTGATATGCTGTGCGCCGAATGCGCATCTATCTGGCGTGCACCGTGCGGGGCGACCGCGCCGGCACCGCCGCCGGGCGGGTGATCTGCGAACGCCTGCAACATCACGGGCATGAAGTGTTGACCACCCACCTGCTCGCCGACGATGTCGAAACCGCGGAGTCGGCGCTGACCGAAGAAGACGTCTATCGCCGCGATCTCGAGTGGTTGTCGGCGTGCGACGTGCTGGTGGCCGAAGCGTCAGGGTCGAGCTACGGCGTCGGCTTCGAGGTCGGCTATATCATCGGGCGGGCGCGCACCACCGGCCAGCGGGTGCTGCTGCTCTTCAATGCGGAACGCCGTGGCGCCATCTCGCGCCTGATCGTCGGCAATTGTGATCAGGCCTGCACCACGGTTGAATACACCACGATGCAGGATCTGATCACCCTTGTCGATCGGCAGTTCGGACCAGGCTAGTCTGGTGGTCTCCGCTCAAGTCCCTTCAGCGACACCGCAAAGCTGATCGGCACGCGGGTGGGATTGAAGCACACCTTGTCGTCGCACGCCTGATACTCGAGCGCCCCGGTGATGGTCACCGAAGTCAGCGCGCCAAGCAGCTTCTGCGCCTCCGGCGTCGCGAGCAGCGTCAGGTCGCGCCGCAGGCGGAACGGCTTCATGAAGACTTCGACCCGCTCGTTCAGCGGCTTGAAGTGATAAATCTCCGACGGCGGGTAGACGGTGGCCTGCGGCCGCAACCACGGCTGGGGGTCGAGCGTGAGCTGTACCACCTGATAGTCGTGCTTGCCAGGCGCGTACAGGTGCATGCCGGGCTTCGGCGTCACGTTGACGATGACCGACAGTCGTTCGCCAGGAGCGGCGACCGTGTCACTGATCGACGCCGTCATTGTCAGGTGCATGGTGGTGGCCGACACCGACCCGCCGCCCATTTTCGCACCAAGCGTGCTGAGAATCGTGGCCGCGGTGTAGCGTTCCTGGTAGGCGTCTTCGAAGAAGCGCGACTGGACCACGCCCTTCCGATTGACGATAAACGTTCCTGGGTGCGGCACGCCGTAAGAGCGCGACTTCGGATCCATGGTGTCGTTGAGCAGGCCGTATTGCTTGATGATGGCCGACTCGTGATCCGAAATCATCGGGAACGTGATGCCGCGCGAATCGGAGAACTTCTTCAACGTTTCGGGAGTGTCGTAACTGATCGCGATCAGCCCGAGGCCCTGTTTGGTGATGTCGGCGTAGCGGCTTTGCAGCTCCACGAGCTGCGTTTTGCAGGACGGTCACCAATCGGCGGATCGGAAGAACACCAGCATCGCGCCTTTCGGACCGTAGGTGGATGCCAGCGTATGGGGTTTGCCGAACTGGTCGACGCCGGCAAACGCGGGCACGACGGCGCCGACCTGCGGGCCGATCTTAGACGTGTCAATCGCCGCCGGCGCCTGGCCGGCCAGACCTGAGGCAGCCAAGGCCAGGACGGCCGCTGTTCCAAACGATCGGATTCTCGTCATCGGTTTAATGCCTCTTGCACTCTCTGGTTTCATCGGCGGTGACTGCTCTAGCTCTCGCGCGCGGAGCGTCAGCGCGGTCTCGCTCTGCGCCCGCGTCCGGCCCACCGTGTCGACCAGCCGGCCAGTCGATGCCCGTGACTCGAACACGATGTCGTGACCACCGAGAGCATACACGCGGTTGGCGCCGTGCCGGCTGGTCACCACCAGCAGGCGCCGACCGGCCACTTCGAAGTGGAATACCGGCGTCGCCTTCAAATATTCCGTCACGATCGCCACCGGCTACGCGTGTCGAGGGCCGCGCGCGCGACCCGCTCGTCGGGCGACGAGGCCGCGAAAAACAGGTCCAGCGGCGGGGCGTCCGCCCGTGCCTGCGCGTGGACGCGCGCGCCTGAGACCACGATGGCGAGCACGCCCGTCAGCGCGAAGCGGCGAAGCAGAGTCACCTGCGGCTCTCGGGCCATGTTGAAGAGAAGCGGTGTAGCACGGTGCGACCCCACACGGCCGCCAGCACGACCGCGGCCGCGACCGGCCCGGCATGCCAGAGCAGGAGGTGGGTCGGACTGGTCATCGGGCACGTCAACTCCACGCCCAATGCGCCCACCGCCGCGGCCGCCAGCCCCGCAAAGATCATCGTCCTGCGCCCATCCTCAGGCGCCCCGCGCCCGAGCATCATCGTCAACACGATGGCCGGCGTGACTCCGAAGGCGAAGGATTTGGCCACACAACCCCAACCGGCCGCAACTGGCCAGATCACTTGACCGCTGGCGGCTGACACCAGCAGCTCTCCAGACAGCCAGGCCGCCCACGCCAGTATTGCGGCCACCGGGGCCACGCGCCGCCACTGCCCAATCGGCTCACCGGGCATCGCCATCGCCAGGGCCGCGATTGCCGACGTAACAGCCGCCAGCATCAGCAGTGCGAAGTGCGCCTGAAACGACAAGGTCGCCGCCGCGGCAAACAGGTCGGCGCGCGGCCCAAGCGCGGCCACCACGAGCGCTGCGGCCGGCACGACGATCAAGCCCCACCGCGTCAGGCGCACGCGTGGCAGAGCCAATGGCGAGACCGGCTCGAGATCCCTGACCAGTTTCGAAATCACGTCGTTAGTCGCCATAACCCATTCCCGCGAGAAACCGTCTCAGCACCGCGTACCCCCTGTGCGCCATGACCTTCACGTTCGACTCGCTCAGTCCCGTTTCCCGCGCGACGTCTTTTACGCTGAACTCCTCCAGCCGCAGCCGCTGGATGATCAGCCGCTGCGCCGGCGACAGCTGCCTCATGGCCAGCGCCAGGTCAGACCTCGCAATCGTCGCGGCCTCCATCGAGGCCGGCCACACCACCGGCGGCGTGGCATCCATCGGCTCTTCCCAGGCCGCCGTTCGCTTGTAGCGCCGAATGGCATCGACCAACCGGCTCTGAAGCACCGCGTAGAACCACGGGGCGAACGGCCGCGCCGGATTCCACGTGTGCCGCGCCCGGTGAATCGAGAGCAGCACTTCCTGAACGACGTCATCGACCCAGTGGGCGGTTCCGACGCGACGACGGACGTAGAGGGTCACGACGTGGCCCAACCCCACCAGCAGAGCCTCGTATGCCGCCCGATCGCCTCGTTGGCTTGCAGCCATCAGAAGCGCCAACTCGTGTTCCTGCTCCGGGGTCATTCCCCTTATTGACCTCCTACGATCACGGCCCGGATCGGGTTACAGCCAGTGCTGCTGTAACCGACCCAAGCTCCCTTGCGTAGAACACTACAACGATCAGCAAGCGGCCCGTTTCCCTGAGTTCCGTATTTGTCTGGAGGATCCGATGTGCAAGTCTCTTGTCCTTTCCCTCTCGGCGCTTGTCGCGCTGACCGC
>JANOZI010000750.1:0-9958 GCA_031429375.1 Acidobacteriota bacterium
GGCGTTGAGCGGCGTCTGCGCGCCGGGCTCGCCGACATACGAGATCACCGACAGGTCGAGGTCGCCGTCGTTGTCGTAGTCGCCCCAGTCGGCGCTGACGGCGTGGTTCTCGACGCCGACCCCGAGGGTCTGGCCCACTTCGGTGAAGGTGCCGTTGTTGTTGTTGCGGAACAGCAGGTTGTGACCGTAGTTGGGGGCGAAGATGTCGAGGTCGCCGTCGTTGTCGTAGTCGCCGATGGCGCAGCCCACCCCACCCTCGGCCTTGGTCCGCTTCGGGCCTTGCATCCCGAGGGCCGCTGCGACGTCCACGAACGCGGTGCCGTCGTTACGCCACATGGCGTCGGTGGCTCCCGACTGGTTAGCCAGGTACAGATCGAGGTCGCCGTCGTTGTCCATATCGAGCCAGCACGCCCCGACCGTTGGCCGCGGGTCGGTGGGACCCGCGCCCGCGAAGACCTGTGTGAACTTGCCTCCGGTGTTCTGGAACAGCTTGTTGTCGCCGACGCGATCGGCGGAGTAGACGTCGAGGTCGCCGTCGTTGTCGTAGTCGACCCAGTTGGTCTGGCGCGCCGAGCGGTTGGGAATGGTGAGGCCGATCTCGGCCGCGACGTCGACGAACTTCTTCCCGCCGTCGTTGCGGAGCACGACGGTGAGCTTGTCGGTGGGGGTCGAGCCGCCGAGCAGGTCGATGTCGCCGTCCTCGTCGTAGTCGCCCCAGCTGAGGCCGCGCAGCTCGTGGCTCCCGGCCTGCGGCATGCCCACCTGGGCGCCCACGCTCACGAGCACTCCGGCGTCGTTGCGATACAGACGCACTTCGCCGGTGCCGAGCGACACGGCCAGATCGAGATCGCCGTCGTTGTCGTAGTCGCCCCAGGCGTTCGAGTACGAGTTGGGCACGCCGAGCAGCTCCGGCTGCACCGCCGTGAAGGCGGGGGCGGCGTGGACGACCGCTTGCGTCGCCGGCGCCGCCGCGGGTGTGGCGGGCGCCGTCACCGCCCACAGGAGGCCGCCCGTCGCGCAGGTGAGCAGGAGGTTCGACACAGGCGTCGTCATGGCTTTAGCTCCGTCGTTTCGACGAGGTTGGCTTGGATCTGGGCGCGCTGCAGCCAGAGCTCGCGGAACTCGTGTTTCGAGAGTAGCTCCAGCTGATCGCTGCGATGCCTGGTGCCGCGCTGGCGCGAGTTGCCGTAGGTCATGAGGCCGTACGCTTTCACGGGTGTCGTGAACTCGATCATGCCGATCCAGGTCTCGCCGTGCTGGGGGTAGCGCTTCCCGGCAGCGTCGAGGGGCCCCCAGGTGATGACGCGGAACGGGCCCAGGCCGCCGACATGGCCGTCGCCTGGCACGTCGACGTCGCCCAATTTGAAGCGCGAGACGTCGCCGAACACGCGGTCGAGGGCGCCGTACTTCGTCTTGGTCGCGACGATGGCCTGGCGGAGCATCTTGACGGCGGCAGCCGGGTCCTTGACGCCCGAGGGCGTGGACGTGGCCTTGGCGCCGTCGAACGGAACGGCGTAGTTGGCCTGACCGCCGAAGCCCTGGCCGGCGAAGAGCCGCGCCCATTCCTCGAACAGCAGGCCGGCGCGGTTCTCCGTCGAGTAGATGTGGTCCCATTCCGAGAGGAGCTTTACCGCAGCCTGCATGTCCGGATTGGTGTCGGACTTGGCCGCCGCGAGCAGATCGGGCAGCGTGCGATCGGCCAGCAGCGACCGGGTCGACAGCTTGAGGGCTTTGAGCGACTCGAGCGTGAGCTGTCCGGCGCCGGCCATCATCGAGAGGGAGTTCTGTGCGCGCATCGACTCCGGGGTCTGTGGCGCCAGGTAGGGCGGGTAGTCGCTGGCCTTGATCGAGGTCGGCCACGACGGGAACCACGGCGGGTCGTTGGTGTTCTGGACGAACCCGGCGGGCGGATTCGTGACCCGCGGCAGGTCTTCGTAGGCGTGCACCTCGGTCCACAGGTACTCGGACGAATCTCCGGGCACGAGCCCGCGCCAGAAGGCCACGTCGCCGGCCTTCCGCCTGGGCGCGATGCCGTTGAAGATGTACTCGACGTTCCCGTCCTTGTCCGCGTAGCTGATGTTGAAGGTGGGCACCTGCAGACGTCTCATCGCCGCGGTAAACGCCTCGTAGTTCTTCGCCGTCACCATGTCGAAGTACTGGTGCAGCATGCGCGGCCGGTCCAGGCCGGCCACGCGCAGCGCGACGACCGTCTTGTCGGCGCGCTCGAAGACCGGTCCGTGCACGGTGGACTTGATCTCGAGCGGCTTGTCCACGACCGACCCGTCGGCCTGCCGCAGCTTGTAGCTGGCGGTCTTCACCTCGAAGGGCTTCACCTTGCCGTCGAACACGTATCCGCCGTCTTTGAGCGTCAGCTCGTAGGTGGTGGAGCCCATCATCCCGTTGACGGTGTTCGAGATGCCCATCTGCTGGTTGAAGGCGAAGCGCACGACGGGCAGGCCGATCTGGGTGGCGCCGTAGACCTCGAAGTCGGGCGCGACGAGGTGGGCTTCGTAGTAGGTGAAGTAGTTCACGTCCCACCCGAGGTGGGGATTCTGCAGCAGCATGGTCTTGCCGCTGGCGGTCTTCTTGCCCGAGATGGCCCAGGTGTTCGAGCCGTCCTCGCCGATGTAGCCCTCGGCGGCGCCGGGCGCGGGTGCCTCCCCTTCTCCGCCGAGGTTGGGCGAGGCCACGTAGATGTAGTTCATGAGGCGATGCGCGTGGGCCACCACGTCCACGCCGCTCACCGGGAGCACCACGCGCACGTCGGCGTCGATGGCATCGGCGTGCGCGGCCGCGTAGTCGTTCATGCCCTTGGCGAACGCGTCGAGGTTGGCCTTGAAGGCTGGCTCCTGCGCGTCGTACCAGCTTTTCGAGCGCGCCGGCACGTCGTTCTTCAGCACCCACACCGCCGTGCCCTCGTACTTCTCACCCCAGTACTCCGCGCCCCGGCCGCGGGACTCGCCGTAGAGCCGGAGGATCTCGTCGGCGTGGCTCAATGCCTGCGCGTAACCGTAGCCATAGAACACGGCGGCGGTGTTCGTGCCGTAGACATGCGGCACGCCGTACTTGTCCCAGAGGATCTCGTTCTTGAGGGCCGCGGCCGAGGTGGTCGCCGTTGGCTCGCCGGCCATGCAGCCGGCGAGGGTCGCGAACGTCAGTGCGATGAAGGTGCGTCTCATGATGTGCATGCGTCGATCCCTGAAGTGGTCACGGGCGGGAGTGGCCCCGCGGCATGGTGGCACAGAAGCCACGCTAGTGTCGCCAGGATCAACCGTCAGGCGTCCGGCTTGCCCATATGAGCCGTCAGATACGCGATGACCTTCGCGAACTCCTCTTCGGTGCCGTCAGCGCCTTTCGACCGCATGTCATTGACGATCCGCGTCCATCCCTCTTCGGTTTCGCGCGTCGACACCGTGAACATGAGGTCGTGGCAGCCGGCGCAGAGCTTTGAGAGCAGTTCTTTGCCTGGACCTTCCGGCAGCTGCTGTGGCACATGGCCGGAAGCGACCGCGCGCGGCGCACGCGGCGTGTCAGCGTGGAGGGCAGCCTTACCCGCGACCACCGCAACCAGCAGCGCGGCTGCGGCGAGTGTCGCTCGTGACATGGCCTGCATGCCGTCTCACTTCTCCTTCCGCCCTCGGGCCCGGGCCAGCGCGCTGCGTGCCTCCTCGAAGTGCCGCTCCATGCAGACGCCCGCAGCTGCAGGATCGCTCGCGATGATCGCATCGACGATGTCCTGGTGCGACTCGACGACGCGAAGCACCTGCGCCTGATCGCTGCGACTCTCCATGCCGGCGCGAACCGAGGTCGCCATGGCCTCGCTCAGCGCGCTGGAGATGAGCGCGAACAGCGGATTGCCGGTCGCCGTGCCCAGGCACTCGTGAAAGTGCACGTCGTGCTGGACGAAGACATCGATGTCGCGCCGGGCGCGCTTCATGCCGCGCACGGCGCGGGACAGTAATTCGATGTCGTCGGCGCTGCGTTTCTCCGCCGCCAGCTCCGCCGCGCGCACCTCGAGGGCCGAGCGCAGGTCCAGCGCCTGTTCGGGCGACGCCTGCTGCGTCGCCAACGCGTGCTGCAGCAGGTGGATCAAGGCCGTACTGCGCAGGCCGCCGACGCGGGGCGATCGCCCGTTCGAGATCTCGAGGATCCCGGCGCTGCGCAGCGCACGATACGCTTCACGCACGATCCCGCGACTGATCTTCAAGTCGGCGCTCAGGCGCACTTCCGACGGCAGCCGCTCGCCGGAGGCGAGACGGTTGGTGCGGATGTGATCCATCAGGTGGTGCGCCACCTGATCGGACAGGTTGCGGGGCTGTTGTACGGTGGCGAGCGACGCCGATTTTCTCATGGAAGTTTGAAGGCGATCAGGCTATCACCGGCCACGCGGTCGTAGTAGCCGCCACCCGATGCGAACACCGCGACGTACTGCTTGCCGTCGCGCCCGCGATAAGTAATGGGTGTCGCGTATGCGCCGGCCTCGAGTTGGGTTTCCCAGATCACTTTTCCGGTCTTCGCGTCGAACGCGCGGAACCGGCGATCGTTGGTCGCCCCGATGAACACCAGCCCGGTCGCGGTCGCAATCGACCCGCCCATGTTCATCGCGCCCGTGCCGCGGATGCCCTTGGCTTCGAGTTCCTCGACCACGCCGAGCGGCACGCGCCAGGCTTCGTCGCCGGTGTTGACATTGATGGCCACCATCTCGCCCCATGGACCGACCTGGCACGGCCAGTATTTCTCGCCCCACCAGAAGCGAGCGAAGTTGCCCCACGGGCTGTTCCGCGTGTATTTCAGCGGCGAATTTGGCGGCGCCGGAATCACCCGGCCCACATCCGCCAGGTTCAGCACGTTGACGAACAGCAACCCTGCAGCCGGGCTGTACGACATGCCGTGCCAGTTGCTCGCGCCGAGCGTGCCGGGAAATTGAATCGACAACGTCGTGTTGTATCGGGTGAACGGTCCGTCGCTGCGCAAGCCGCCTTCGACACCCATCAAGTCCGCGCAGGCCTTTTCGTGCTCGGGCGTGTACTTTGCCAGCTCGCTCGGCTGAAAGCCTTGTCGTGAAATCGCCTTCGGCTTGACCGGTACGGGTTGTGTCGTCCAGCGGTTGTCTTCGCCCGGCACGTCGCTCTGCGGCACCTTGAACTCCTGCATGCCGAAGATCGGTTCGCCCGTACGTCGATCGAGAATGTAGACGAGCCCTTGCTTGGATGTCTCGGCCAGCGCCGGAATGCGCTGGCCATTCCGCATCACGTCGATCAGCACGGGCGCGGAGCCGAAATCGAAGTCCCAGGTGTCGTGCCGAATCGCCTGGAAGTGCCAGCGGTACTTGCCGGTCTCCGCCTCGAGCGCGACGATCGAATTGCCATAGAGGTTGGCGCCGAGCCGATCGCCGCCGTAGAAGTCATAGCTGGGCGATCCGATCGGCAGGTAGACGAGCCCGAGCGCAGGGTCAACGCTGATGAAGCCCCAGGTGTTCACACCAGAACGGTTCTTCCAACTGTCGCCTTCCCAGGTCTCGTGGCCCTTCTCGCCCGGCTGCGGCACGTGGTGGAACTGCCAGACCATCTTGCCGGTCCGCAAGTCCCATGCGCGAGTGTCGCCGGCGTAGCCGAACGACGGCGATTCCTGCACGCGCGCGCCGGTGATGACGAGGTTCTTGTAGACCTTCGGCGGCGACGACAGGCTGATCTGCCCCTCGGTGAAGCCGTTGGTAATCCCCTGGCGGAAATCCACCATGCCGTTGGTGCCAAACGTCGGGACCGGCACGCCGGTGCGCGCATCGAGGCCGACGAGCTGCCCGCCGGAGACAAACAGCAGCATCGGCGGCGCGGTGCCGTCTCCGGGCCAGTACTCCACACCGCGATTCGTGACGGCGCCGGGACTCTTGTAGACCCAGACTTCCTTGCCGGTGTGCGCCTCGAGCGCAATCACGCGGTTGTACGGCGTCGGCATGTACATGATGCCGTCGACGACAATCGGGCTGGCTTGCGCGCCGCGCATGCCCGCGCCGCCACCGCGACCGCCGCCCCCACCTCCACCAGCGCCGCGGCCGGCGGCCGGCGGTGCGGGCGTTGCGGCCACTGGATCCGGGGCCACGAACGCGTGATAGGTCCACGCTTGTGCCAGTTTCGCCACGTTGGCGGGCGTGATTTCGGTCAGCGACGAGTGGCGCATGCTGCCGGCATCGCCGCCGTACGTGGGCCAGTCGCCCGCGGCCGCCGGCTCGGTCTGTCCGTGACTCACGCTCGAGGTCATCGCGACAAAACCGCCAACGACCGCGAGCTTGAAGAGCGTCTTCACCACTATTTTCCTTTTGCGCAGCTACTTGAGCGGCTTCCCTTTGACGGTCGCCTGATCGACGACCGCCTGATCTCTCGAAAGATTCGGATTGCCCGCGCCGGGACCGCGGCCAGCACCGCCGCCGCCGCCGCGACCTGCACCAGCGGGCGGTGTCGCGGTCGCGTTGCCGCCGGCGACGTAGAGCCACATCTCCACCTGGGTCTTCGACGGATTCACTTGTGCGTGCCACGTCATGCCGTCGGGAATCGCCAGGAAGGCGCTGTACTGCGGCATCTCGCGCAGTTCGCTGCCGAGGAGCAGCAGGGAAGTCCCCGGCGTGAGCTTCGTCCACGTTTCCTCGGTGCCGGGGCCATGCGGATGGGGCGCCGCCATCGTCATGGGCATCAGCATCACGAGCAGCACGCGTCCGGTCATGCCGTCCGCCTGGGTGAACAAGCACTTTGACATGTTGTTCCAATGGGCGTTCTCTTCGCAGAACGGCAGCAGCGTGACGTCTCGCACCAGGATGTCCTTCCGTGCGATCGCGTTCGCCGGCCACTCGGTCATCACCATCTCGAGCGGTTCGTCCGACGTGTTGACGAAGCGGCGCTTCACGTCCGGGGGAATCAACATCGTGATGCCATTGTGCAGGTCCCACGAGTAGGAGCCGTCGTCGAGCCGTCCTTCGCCGCTGACGACGTAGAACAGGAACTGGTTGTTGATGCTCATCAGCGGGGTGCTGCTCTTCGGGAGCAGGGTCGCCTTTGCGAGCTGCGTCCGGTACTCGAGCACCGCGCCGGCCGGACCTGGCACGTTCGGATTCCCCTTGCGCAACATCGCCCGGGTCAGCAGGCCGCCGTGCGAGAGGTGGGCGGTGGCGTTGGTCGCATCGCCGAAGAACTGATCGATCTGGACGTTGGTGCGCTCGTTCGTGGTGTTGGCGGGATCGACGCGTTCAGGCGCCCCGGCGCCGCCCCGGCTCTCGCCCGGCCTGGGCGACTGCGGCGATGCTGCGGTAGCCGGCGCCTGCGCGCGCGCCGCCAGCGTCACACCGGTGACTGCACCAAGCCCGATAACGACGAACGGGAGAATGCGCTTCATGAGCATGTCCTTTGAATCACAATTCACGGTTAACGTGGCACGCGTCCGGGGCCACGAGTCCGGGCCCGGCGATCTTGTGAAGGATGTCCAGTTTGCCCAAAGCCGAATCCGGCGTAGTATGTCATCCGGAAACGACCTATTCAACAGGTTCCTGTTCCCGCTGCCCAAACGCTATATGATTCGACTCTTTTCCTTCGACGCTCTTGTACCGGAGGCCGCATGAACCGCCGAGTTTCGATCCTCATGGCGCTCCTCGGCGCCTCGGCATGGGCATGGGCAGTGGCCTGGGGGCCTGCGATGCATGCACAAACATTGACGCCGCCGTCGGTTCAGATCGCCAACGGCGTGATCACCGCCACGGTGTATCTGCCGGACGCCGCTGCCGGTTTCTACCGCGGCACGCGATTCGACTGGGCCGGCGTCATCGACCGGCTCGAGTATCGCGGCCACACGTTCTACGCGCCGTGGTTCACGAAGACGGATGCCACCGTACGCGACTTCGTCAATGACGGCGTCGACGTCACCGCAGGCCCGCATACCGCCGTGACCGGCCCGGTAGAGGAGTTTTCTGTACTGGGGTTCGCGGAAGCGGCTCTGGGAGGCGCGTTCGTCAAGATTGGCGTCGGCGCCCTGCGTAAACCAGGTGACGGCAGCGCCTACAGCGCGTATCGGTCTTACGAGTTCGCGGATGCCGGCAAGCGGACGGTGACTCCCCGTGCGGACGGCGTCGACTTCACGCACGAGCTAGCGGACACCGGAAGCGGGTTTGCCTACCACTACACCAAGAACGTGCGGCTCAATCCTGGCCGCCCGGAACTGGTCGTCGCGCACCGCCTCGTGAATCGCGGGACGAAGCCGATGGTCGGCACCGTCTACAATCACAACTTCCTCGTGCTCGACGGGAAGACGCCGGGACCGGACTTCGTGATCACCGCGCCGTTTGAACTCAAGACGGCGAAGCCGCTCGAACCCGCGGTCGCGACCATTTCCGGCCGGGAGTTCCGCTACGCCGCACCCGTTCCAGCAACCGGGCGCGTGACGGCGCAGTTCGAAGGCTTCGGCCCCACGGCGGCGGATTACCGCTTCACGATTGAGAACCGCAAGGCCGGCGCGGGTGTGGAAATGATCGGCGACCGGCCGCTCAACCGCCTCTCGCTCTGGTCCATCCGCACGGTTCTCGCGCTCGAGCCCTTCCTCGCGTTCGACATCGCGCCGGGCGCGGAGTACACGTGGGAATACACGTATCGGTATTACACGATCCCTTAGACAGTTGCCAGTTAACAGTTGCCAGTTGCCAGTTACGAGTTGCCAGTTAACAGTTGCCGGTTAAGAGTTGCCAATTAACAGGAACGGTCGGTTTGTTAACTGGAAACTGGAAACTGGAAACTGAGACAAGCTGCAGGTATGAACCGACGAGTCCAACTGCATTGCGATCTGACGATCGATCCCGAGCGGGCCGCTGAAGCGGAGCACTATTTCGAGACCGTCTACCGCCCGGAGGCGTCGAAATTCAAAGGCTACGTAGATTTGCAGTTGCTCAAGCTGCATAGTGTCCTCGAGGGACAGGCGCCAGCTGGAATGAACTACCGGTTCTCGATCACATACGAGTCCGAAGAACTGCGAATGGCGTGGGTGCAGTCGGACGTGCATCAAGTGGTCTGGCCGAAGTTCCAGACGTATCTCACGTCTGACAAATTCGACTTTCTCCTCTTCGAAGTGATCTAACGGTATGTACGTTCGATACTTTCCTTTTCGTTGAAACGCTCCACTAATGAATCGCACTGGACGTCCGCACGAACTTCAGCCCACGCCGACCGATGTTTCGGTGGTGCTGCGCGCCTCCGCGCAGATCGGCGAGGGCCCGGTGTGGGACGCGCGCACGCAGCGTCTCTACTGGGTGGACATCGTCGGCCAGGAGCTTCACGTCTTCAACCCGGCGGACGGCACCGACACGACGCACACCTGTCCGGAGATCGTGACGTCCGTGTCGCCCCGTGCAGCGGGCGGCGTTCTGCTGACGTTGCGCCGCAGTTTCGCGTTCTTCGACGCGGCGACGGGCCGGTTCGACGCCATTGCCGACGTGGAACCGGACATGCCCGGCAATCGATTCAACGACGGCAAGACCGATCGCCGCGGACGCCATTGGGCGGGCACCATGGGAGACGTCGACTGGAATCACCCGATCGGCAACCTGTATCGCTTCGGGTCCGATCGCCGGCCCGTGCGCGTCGCCGAGAACATCCGCTGCTCGAACGGCATCGCGTGGAGTCCGGATGATAGGACCATGTACTTCTGTGAGAGCTTCGCGCACGTGATTCATGCCTACGACTTCGATGCGGTGACCGGAGCGATCGAGAACCGCCGCAGGTTTGCCACGGTCGATGCGGCGTCGGGTTCGTTTCCTGATGGCATCACGGTAGACGCCGACGGCTTCCTCTGGTGCGCGCAACCCGTCTTTGGCCGCCTCGTCCGGTACGACCCGACCGGACGAATCGAACGCATCATCGCGCTCCCGGTATCCCGCGGCACGAGCGTGATGTTTGGCGGACCTGATCTGTCGACGCTCTACATCACC
>JANOZI010000751.1:0-8528 GCA_031429375.1 Acidobacteriota bacterium
GAGGCGCCCGATGCGATCAAGAAGTGGCGTGACCTGATGGGCGCCACCGATCCGGCGAAGGCGGAGCCGGGCACGATGCGCAAGGACTTCGGCGCCTCGATCGACAACAACGCGACTCATGGCTCGGATGCTCCCGAGACCGCCGCGTTCGAGCTCGGTTATTTCTTTCGAGGAATGGAACTTTAGGACGAGGGTTCCACACGAGGGTTCCACACGACGGTTCGACGGGGGTTCATGGCGATTAAGGCAGACCGGTGGATCCGGAAGATGGCGCTCGAGCACGGCATGATCGAGCCGTTCGAGGATCGCCAGGTCCGCGCCGGCGTGGTGTCGTACGGCGTGTCGTCGTACGGCTACGACTGCCGGGTCGGCGACGAGTTCAAGGTGTTCACCAACGTCTACAACACGGTGGTCGACCCCAAGAACTTCGATCCGAAGTCGTTTGTCGACATCAAGGCCGACGTCTGCATCGTGCCGCCGAATTCCTTTGCGCTGGCCTCGACCATCGAGTACTTCCGCATCCCGCGCGACGTGCTCACGGTCTGCCTCGGCAAGTCCACCTACGCCCGCTGCGGCATCATCGTCAACGTCACGCCCTTCGAGCCCGAGTGGGAAGGGCACGTCACGATTGAGATCTCGAACACCACGCCGCTGCCGGCGAAGATCTACGCCAACGAGGGCATCGCCCAGGTGTTGTTTTTCCAGAGCGACGAGCCGTGCGAGGTGTCATACAAGGACAAGAAGGGCAAGTACCAGGCGCAGCGAGGGGTAACGCTCCCAAAGATCTGAATCTGGGGAGCTGTTGATCTGGTGAGCTGTTGATTCGAAGCTTCAAAGACAAGACGCCGATTGTGGATTCGAGCGCGTATGTGGACGTGAGCGCGCAGGTAATCGGCGACGTGCGGATTGGTCCCGAATCGTCGGTGTGGATGAACGTGGTGATCCGCGGCGATGTGGCCGGCATCAGCATCGGCGAGCGCACCAACATCCAGGATCTGACGATGATCCATGGGATGCGGGAGAAACATGCCACGGCGGTCGGTAACGAGGTGACCGTCGGACATTCCGCCGTGTTGCATGGCTGCACGGTGGGAGACCGCGTGTTGGTCGGGATGGGGGCGATCCTGCTCAACGGCGTCCACGTCGAACACGACTCGATCATCGCGGCCGGCACGCTGCTGACGGAGGGCACGCGCATTCCGGCGCGGTCGCTCGTGATGGGCAGGCCCGGCAAGGTCAAACGGCAGCTTACGGACGCAGAAGTCGCCGAGATTCGCTGGTATTCGGAAGCGTACGTGAATTACCGACTGGATTACATGTCATGAACACCGGTCCCGCTCGCGGCATGCGCGACTTCCTGCCGGAAGATGTGCGCCGCCGTCAGTACGTGATCGGCATCATCGCCGGCGTGTACCAGAAGTACGGCTTCGAGCCGCTCGAGACGCCTGCGGTCGAGAACCTGGAAACGCTGCAAGGCAAGTACGGCGAAGAGGGCGACCGCCTCATTTTCAAGATCCTCAAGCGCGGCGAGGGGGCGGAAACGGGGCAGGCGGACCTCGCGCTCCGCTACGACCTGACGGTGCCGCTGGCGCGCGTCATAGCCGAATACCGGGGCAAGCTGCCCAAGTTTTTCAAGCGCTACCAGGTGCAGCCCGTGTGGCGTGCCGACCGGCCGCAAAAGGGCCGCTTCCGCGAGTTCTACCAGTGTGACGTCGATGCGATCGGCGCGACGTCGATGACGGTCGAAGCGGAATTGCTGTCGGCAGCCGCCGACGTCTTTCTTGCGCTCGGCTTCAGGGATTTCCGGATCGTCGTCAATCACCGCAAGCTGCTGAACGCGGTGCTGGCCCACGCCGGCGTGCCGGCCGACTTGCACGGCGCCGCGCTGGTCATCATGGACAAGGGCGACAAGATCGGCGTGGACGGCGTTCGCAAGGAGCTCGCTGAACAGGGCTTGCCGAACGACGTTGCGACGACGTTGCTCGAGCAGCTGGGCAGCGCGCCGCCGGCGAACCTCGCGGCGTGGATGAACGAGCAGGCCCCGGCCCTCAACGACGATGGCAAGGCGGCGCTCGAGGATCTGCGGCAGATCTTCGCGCTGTGCCAAAGCACCAGCGCCGGCCCGCACCTGACGCTCGACCGCAGCCTCGCACGCGGGCTGTCGTATTACACCGGTCCGATTTTTGAGATCCGTGTGCCCGACCTGGCCGGCAGCCTCGGCGGCGGCGGGCGGTACGACAACCTGGTCGGCATGTTTTCCGGTGAGAACGTTCCGGCCAGCGGGATCTCGCTCGGTCTCGAGCGGATTCTCGTCGTGATGGCCGAGCGCAACATGTTCCCGGCCGCCGTGGTGTCGACGCCGGCTGATGTGATGGTTGTGCAGTGGTTCGCCAACCGCACCAATCTCTATCTCTCGTTCGCGACGGAACTGCGGCAGGCGGGCCTGCGCGTGGAACTCTATCCAGAAGCGCCGATCGAAGACGGCAGGAAGGTGGGCGACAAGCAGTTCAAGTATGCGTCCGCGCGCGGTATTCCATTTGTCGCGGTTATCGGTGCCGATGAAGTGGCAAACGGCACGGTGACGGTCAAGAATATGAAGACAGGCGAGCAGAAATCAGTGCCTCGCGCGGAAACGGTGAAATGGCTGAACAGTTAGGCTCCCTCGCTCGTACTCACACCTGTGGCGCACTGCGGGCGGCGGACGTCGGCACCAACGCCGTCCTGCTCGGATGGGTGCATCGGGTGCGCGACCTCGGGTCGCTGCTGTTTCTCGACGTGCGCGATCGCCATGGCCTCACGCAAGTGATCGTCGAGGGCGACGATGCGCTGCTCGAGCGCAGCAAGCGGCTTCGGTCTGAGTTCGTAGTGGCGGTGCTGGGTGAGGTCGAGCGGCGGTCGCCGGACACGATCAATCTGGGCCTGCCGACCGGCGAGGTGGAAGTCCGCGCCAAGGAGGTGCGGATCCTCAACGAGGCGAAGACGCCGCCGTTCTCGATCGCCGAAGACATGAACGTGTCGGAAGAGACGCGGCTCAAGTACCGCTATCTCGATCTGCGGCGGCCGCAGCTGCAGCACAACATCCGCCTTCGGCACCGCATCACGATCGCGCTCCGCAAGTATTTCGACGAGAACGGCTTCTACGAGATCGAAACACCGATCCTCACGAAATCGACGCCGGAGGGGGCGCGCGACTTCCTCGTGCCCAGCCGCGTGCACCCCGGCGAGTTCTACGCGCTGCCGCAGTCGCCGCAGATCTTCAAGCAGATCCTGATGATCGCCGGCTTCGATCGCTACGTGCAGATCGCGCGCTGCTTCCGCGACGAGGCGCTGCGCGCCGATCGCCAGCTCGAGTTCACGCAAGTGGACCTCGAGATGTCGTTTGCCACGCCGCCGATGGTGTTCGACATCGTGGAAGGCGCGCTGGCGGCGTGCTTCAAGGAAATTGGCGTCGACATTCCGCGGCCGTTCCGGCGCATGCAGTACGCCGAGGCGATGGCGAAGTACGGATCCGACAAGCCGGACCTGCGCTTCGGGATGGAGATCCAGGACTTCGGGCCGCTGTTCGCCGACTCGCCGTTCGGCATCTTCCGCGAGGCCGTGGCGCACGGCGGCACGATCCGCGGGTTTGTGATTTCCGGCGCGGCGAAGTTTTCACGGCGCGAGGTTGACGAGCTGGTCGAACAGGCCAAGGCGATCGGCGCCGCGGGCCTGATCTACGCGCGTCACACGGCGGAAGGCGTTCAGGCATCCGCCAAGGCGATCGGCGAAGAGGGTATTCGGAAGGTGCTCGACGCCGCCGGCGGCGCGAAGGAAGACTTGCTGGTGCTCGCCTCAGGCGCGGCCGACGCCGCGTCGAAGGTGCTCGGGCAACTCCGGCTGCAGGTCGCGAGGAAGCAGAACCTGATCCCCGAAGGCAAGTGGGAGCTGACCTGGGTCACCGACTTTCCGCTGTTCGACTGGAACGCTGACGAGAAGCGCTGGGACTCGGTCAACCATCCGTTCACCGCGCCTCGAGAAGAAGACCTGCCGATGCTCGAGTCCGAGCCCGGCAAGGTGTTGGCGAAGGCCTACGACGTCATTCTCAACGGCTGGGAGCTTGGCGGCGGCAGCATCCGTATTCACGATCGCGAGACCCAGGCCAAGGTGTTCCGGCTGCTCGGCATGTCGGATGAGGACGCGAAGAACCGCTTCGGCTTCTTCCTCGAATCGCTCGAATACGGCACGCCGCCACACGGCGGCCTCGCGCTCGGCCTTGATCGCATCTGCGCGTTGTTAGCGGGGGAGACCTCGATCCGCGAGGTGATCGCGTTCCCGAAAACCACGCAGGCGGTCGATCTGATGTGCGACGCTCCGTCCGCGGTTGATCCTCGTCAGCTGCGGGAGCTGCATATAAGAAACGTGTAGACCTACGGTGCCTGGCGTGCCCAGGGTGCCCGGGTTGGCACCATTGGCACCTCGAAGTGATATGATCGCCTAGGCAAGTAACCGTAACTGTCTGCTCTACAAGGAGATACGAGAATCAGCACGGCGTCGATGCGCAAGGTAACAGTGCCCGAGGCGGGCGTGTCGACCCTCTTCGGGGCCTACGACGACAACCTCCGGCAACTCGAAACGCTCCTCAGCGTCCGCATCCGCACCCAGGGCCACGAGCTGATGGTCGAAGGCGAAGCGGCGAACACGGCCAAGGTCGCGCGCTTGATCGATCAGCTCGGTGCGCTGATCGAGGAAGGCCACTCCATCTCCGATAAAGACGTGAAGACCGCCGCGCAGCTGGTGGCGGAGGACGGCGCGGTTGATCTGCGCGACTACTTCCTCAAGGACGGCCAGCTACGGCAGGCGGGCAAGAAGCGGATCGCGCCGAAGTCGGCCAACCAGCGCCGCTATCTCGACGCCATCGAGCAGTACGACATCGTGTTCGGCATCGGACCCGCCGGTACCGGAAAGACCTACCTGGCGATGGCGCAGGCCGTCAGCTACCTGCTCGCCAAGAAGGTCAGCCGCATCGTGCTGGCACGGCCCGCTGTCGAAGCGGGCGAGAAGCTCGGCTTCCTGCCAGGCGATCTGCAAGAGAAAGTGAACCCGTACCTGCGTCCGCTCTACGATGCGCTCTACGAGATGCTCGACGTCGAGAAGGCCGACCGGCTGCTCGAGCGCGGCACCATCGAGGTCGCGCCGATCGCCTTCATGCGCGGGCGTACGCTGAACGACGCGTTCGTGATCCTCGACGAAGCGCAGAACACCACCAGCGAGCAGATGAAGATGTTCCTGACCCGCCTCGGGTTTGGCTCCAAGGCGGTGGTCACCGGCGACATCACGCAAATCGATCTGCCGATCGGCCGCATGTCGGGCCTCGTACAGGCGATGGAAGTGGTGGGTAAGATCGACGGTATCGAGTTCGTCTACTTCGACGAGCGCGACGTGGTGCGCCACAAGCTCGTCCAGGCGATCGTCAAGGCGTACGAAGCCTATGGCCCCGGCCCCTCTGCACGTTAGCGTCGCTACGCCAGACGCGAAACCCGGCGGCACCCCTGAAAGGGGGGCCCTACGTGCGGGTGTACGCGGCTTGAGCAGGTGGCTGGCGAAAGCCGCGCCCGCCAGGGCGCGCGGCGACGTCAGCGTCGCCCTCGTGTCGGATCGGCGCATGCGCGCGCTCAACCGCCAGTTCAGAGGCAAGGACGCCGTGACCGACGTGTTGTCGTTTCCCGCGAACCGCACGCCGGGCGTCACGCCGTTTCTCGGCGACGTCGTGATTGCGTCGGGTGTGGCGAAGAAACAAGCGAAGGCGGCGGGGCATCCGGTCCAGACCGAAATCCGCGTGCTCGCCCTGCATGGCCTGCTGCACCTGCTCGGCTACGATCACGACAACGATGACGGCAAGATGGCTCGGGTGGAAGCGCGCCTGCGGACGAAAGCCGGGTTACGCGAAGGACTGATAGAGCGGTCACAGTGACGCCACTCCTGCTGTTTCTCCTGGGGTGTGCCGCCGTCTATCTGGGGACGGTCACCGCGGCGTTCAACTCGCTGATGCGGCTGTCGCTGCGCATCAACGCCGAGCGCACCGACCGCGACGACAAGCTCGGTAAGTACCTCGAAGATCCGCGGCGCCTGTACGTGCCCGCCCGCATTCTGAGCTCCATCATCATCGTCGTCGGCACGGCCCTGATGTCGCGTGTCACGGGCGTGGATCGGGCCGGCTTTCCCGTGCTGGTGCTGTCGCTCATCGGCGTCGTGCTCGCGTGGGAGCAACTGCTGCCCCTGCTGATCGTCCGCCACGACCCCGAAAAAGTGCTCGACGTGCTGTTGCCGTCGTTTGATGCGCTGGCACGCCTGCTCCGCCCGCTGACATCGGCGCTGCTCAGAATCGGCACCAGCCGCCGGCAACGGGCGGCGAACGGCGGCACCGGACACGACCAGCCGCCGCCGGCGGAAACCGCAACGCCCGCGGCCCCGGAAGCCGAAGCGGTACAGGAAGGGCAGGCGCGCGAGCTGCTCCGTTCGCTGGTCGACTTCCGCGAAACCATGGTTCGCGAGGTCATGACCCCCCGCCCCGACATCATCGGGATCGAGGCAGGCGCCACGTTCGCGCAATTGCAGTCGCTGTTCCGCGAGCAGCAGTACTCGCGGGTGCCGGCCTACAAAGAGACGCTCGACAACGTGCTGGGCTTCGTGTTCGTGAAGGATTTGATCCTGCTGAAGCCCGACACCTCGCCCAACGATCCGATCACGCCGCTGATCCGGCCCGCGCACTTCGTGCCGGAAAGCAAGCGCGTGCCCGATCTTCTGAAAGAATTCCAGCGCAAACGCGTCCAGATCGCCATCGTCGTCGACGAATACGGCGGCACGGCCGGCCTGGTGACGGTCGAAGACCTCATCGAGGAAATCGTCGGCGAGATCCGCGACGAATACGACGTGGAAGTCGAGCGCATCGTGGACGAGGGCAACGGCAGCTTCGTGTTCAGCGGCAGCGCGCACGTCGAGGAGATGGCGAACCTGCTGAAGCTCAACATCGAGGGCAAGGGCTTCGAAACCGTCGGCGGGTTCCTGCTGTCGCAACTGGGCCACGTGCCGGCGGTCGGAGAGAAGATCGAGCTCGACCACGACATCAACGTCGAGATCCTCGAAACCCAGCGGCGGCGAATTACCCGCGTGCGGATCACCCGGCGCGAGCCGGTGCCGGTCGCAGAGCCGGAGCGATGAAGGCCGGGTTTGTCGCGCTCGTCGGCAGGCCCAACGCCGGCAAATCCACCCTCCTCAACACGCTCGTCGGCCAGAAGCTGGCCATCGTCTCCGACAAACCGCAAACGACCCGCAACAGAATCGCCGGCGTCAGGCAATACGCGGACGGACAGATTGTCTTTCTCGACACCCCAGGCGTCCACAAGCCGTTGCATCGACTCAACGTGCGCATGGTCGATGCCGCGCTCGACACGCTGAAAGAAGTCGACGTGATTGCTGTCGTCGTGGACGGCAGCGAGCCGGGCGGAGGGGGCGATCGATTCCTGATGGACGTGGTGAAGAAGGCCAGGGCGCCGCGCGTCCTGGTGCTGAACAAGGTCGACCTGTGCGACAAGGCGTCGCTGTTGCCGCGCCTGGCCGAGTACGAACGAGAGGTCGGGTTTGCCGGCCTGGTTCCGGTGTCCGCGAAAACCGGCGAGAACGTCGACCGCCTGGAGTCGGTGCTGCTGTCGCATTTGCCGGAAGGCGAGCCGCTGTACCCCGAGGATTACCTCACCGATCAGCCGGAACGATTCTTCGTCGCCGAGCTGATCCGCGAGCAGGTGCTGCAGCAAACCCACGACGAGCTGCCGTTTTCAACCGCCGTCGTCGTCGACAAGTTCGAAGAGCCCGATTCCAAGGGACTGATGCGGCTGTTTTGCACGATCCTCGTTGATCGCGAGTCGCAGAAGCCGATCCTGGTTGGCAAGGGCGGCTCACGCATCAAGGAGATCGGCACGGCGGCCCGCAAGGAGCTGCAGCAGTTTTTCGACACCCGCGTCTTTCTCGATCTGCACGTGAAGGTGCGCGAGGGCTGGCGCGAGGACGAGCGCATGCTCGACTCGCTCGGACTGCCGGCGCGCCGGAAGCGGTCGTAACGGCCTTTATTGCGGCGAAATCTGCGTACGAGCGTGTAAAATTACACGATCGCTATGGCGCCACAGCGCAGAATTGACGTCGTCCTCGACTCGGTCAAGCGGTTGCTCCGCATTGGAGCGACGGCCAACCTACTGAACCTGCTTCAGAAGAACCACCCCGCCGACCTCGCATCGGTGTTCGGATCCCTCCTCGATACGGAACGCCAGGCGGTGTTCGCGTTGCTCGTCGATCGCAACGGCCGGCTCGCCATGGAGACGGTCAGCGAGATGGGTCCTGAGGAGGGCGCGAAGCTGCTGACCGGCCGCTCGGCTGAAGAGATCGCCAAGCTGCTGCAGGAAATTCCGTCGGATGACGGCGCCGCGCTGATGGACTATCTGCCGGACGAGTTGTCGGCGGAAGTGCTCGAGTTGATGCGGCGGAAAGAGTCGGGTCAG
>JANOZI010000752.1:0-1669 GCA_031429375.1 Acidobacteriota bacterium
GCCGCGCCGCAACACCGCGGCCGCCACTGCGCCGGCAAGCACTTCGCGTCTCGTCAACACCATCAAAACCCTGTGGCTCCGACCACCTTGCGAATCATGCCATCGGCCTTGCTATAAAGATACAACTCGCCGGCGGCATCGATCGAGAAGCGCACATCCGAGCGGCCGCCTTTGATCAACCCGGGCGGGCCCATCAAGTGAGGATGCTTGCCGCCGCGCGCGTGATAGACGGCTTCGACGATCGGGTACATCGAGTCGTACAGCCTGGCGCCGCCATCGGGCGAATCAGCCGGGTCGTTCCATCGCACCCGCACTTCACGAACCGCCGCCACCGTCCCCGGCTTGCCATCGTCCGCCGCCAGCATGTCCTTGTAGTCGGCGGACCAGAGACGGCCGGTCGTGAGGTCCGTGAAGAGGTACTTGCCGCGCAGCGCCGGCACCGCGCTGCCGTTGTAGACGAAGCCGCTGCCGATCGAGTCGCCGCCCTTCTCGCCGTGTCCGTACTGAATCACCGGATAGACGGGGACCACCGTCTGGCCGGTCGGGGCCTCGCCTATTTGAACGGGAATCCTGTCGTCCGGCGGCAGCGGCGCGGTGGTGTTGTCGGCATTGAAGCGCTCGTTACCCTCGCGTTGCGCGTAGCCGTAGTTGCCGCCTTTGCGCACGAGGTAGACCGTTTCCCAGGTGCTCATGCCGACGGAGTTGGCGATCAAGCGACTGTTAGCGGGGTTAGCCCTGTCTACCGCCCAGTTCAACCGGTGAGGATTGCGGAACCCGTACGCCCAGATCTCTTTTCGCGCGCCCGGCGTCGCCACGAACGGATTGTCGTTGGGAATGCGATATCTGCCGTTCTCGCTGACCGTGCTCGTGTCGGTGTGCAAACTCAAATCGGGAATGATGCGCAGGATCTTGCCGACGAGATTGTCGAGCCGCTGGGGGTTTGAGCGAATCTCGGCGATCTTCGACTCGCCGGATGCGCCATCACCGCACTCCAGGTAGAGGACGCGCCAGTCGGGATCGCCGGGGACCGCCGTTGGATTGAAAATCAGATCGCCCAGCGGGTGACTGCGGGTATTGAGCTGCACGCGCAGCAGCTCGCGTGCCGTGCCTTCGAACGTGTCGTTCGATGGACGCGTATCGGTCCACTCGATCAGCACGCCTTCGTTCTGCAGCGGTCCAGGGGTCTTGATCGCCTCGGTGGTCGTGTAGCCGGCGACGCTCAGGCCAGGAGCACCGGCGTTATTGGGCAGGTTGGATCCCGGCAACGCCGGGTCCTCGATGTGCACGGTGTAGAACTTGCCGTTGCGAGTGTACTCAGGGTCGAGGTAGAAGCCGTTCAGGCCGTTACCGTATCCCTGGGAGATCATCAACCTGCGGAAGATGCCGGTCTTGCCTTCGTTGCCGTTGAAATCAAGGTAGACCGAGAACTTCTTCGTGGCCTTGTCAAAGACATAGAGCGGGCCGTTGAGGTCGCTGATGAAGAGGCGCCGCGCGCCGCCGGTCTCTTCGCGCAGCGTGTTGACCCGCGACAGCAGGAGCTCGTTGGAGCCCTTGCCATCGACGCGTCCGGTGATCGGCGTGGCCACGTAGTCTTCGATGACCAACGTCGGCTGCGCCATCACAGGCGTCGTCGCGAACACCATTACGGCCATCATCAACATGCTTCGCA
>JANOZI010000753.1:0-24030 GCA_031429375.1 Acidobacteriota bacterium
TGTGCTCGGGCCGTCGTCGGTGGTGACGACCCTGCTGGACGGCGCGGAAGTGCGCCGCATGCTCCGCGACCACTGCACCGGCGAGCGCGACTACTCGTTCGCGTTGTGGGCCGTGTGGGTGCTGGCCCGGTGGTCGGCCACCCGCGAACGCGCCGAGCCGGTCTCGGCCGGCGCCGGCGCCGCGCCCGCGTTCTACTGACGCCGGTTCGCCGTGCCGCGCGTCGCGCCGGCATCGTCGTAGGCGATGCCCCAGCCGGAACGCCTGGCCAGGTCTGCCGCCATCGAGACACCGTCGGGGCCGACGTGGGCCATCAGGTATTGATACGCCTCGGCCGCGCCGGGCCAACCCTGCCGCATCCCGATCATGAGCATGAGGCGGGCCTCGGGTCCGTAGTACCCCTCGAACTGGCGGTGGTTCCCGAACTTGTCGGTGATCCGGAACATCTCTTCCATCGTTTCGAAGTACTTGACCCCGGTGCCGCTCTTGGTCCCGACCGCGAGGACGTACGCGCCGCCGTACGTGCGCTTGAAGCCCTCGCCCTCGCTCGTGAAGAGGCGAAGTTGCAGCCTGGCGATGCGGTCGCGCAGGACCACCCCCGGGCCAAACCCCTGTTGTTGCGCGTGGTCCACGGCCCACGCGACATAGATCTGCTCCCACAGCGCAATCCACGAATACGGCGCCCACTGTTCGTCTTCGGGGCGGCGTCCGGGAAACAGCGTGCCCAGTGGCGTGGCAAGACCCGTTGCGTACTGGTCGAGCCACTTGAGGTTGTTGACCACCTTGTCGCGGAAGTAGCCGCGCATGGTGTCGTTGTCGGGCAGGTACGCGGCCGCGTCCGACAAGTTGCGAAGCGCCCAGCCGATGCCGCGCACTTCGTTGTAGGCCAGGAGCCCGGCACTGCCGCCGCGCTGTTTCGAATACGAATCCTGGAACGTCCACAGCAGGCAAAAGTTGGCCCAGTACTTCATCTCGTCGAGGAAATAGCGGTCTCCGGTCACCAGATACGGCACGTAGGCCAGCGACGGTTGATGCGCGTTGTCGCCCGGTTCCGCGACGCCGCGAAGGCCGTTCTTGGGCCGGCCATCCGCATCGGCGCGGGTGTCGAGCCAGAAGTTCGGGTGCTCGTCAATCGAGATCAAGCGGACGGCGTCGGCCTCCTTGATGTGAATGCCGAAGCTGCCGGCCAGTTCCCCGTGTTTCAAGACGTAGGCGCGTTGATCGGCTCTGCCGTTGGCAAGATACTGCGCGGTCCAATCGGGATACGGCGCAATTTCCTGGCGGCCGCCGTGCGCGTTCATCGGCAGGGTCAGGTCGCCGGTCTTCAGAATCTCGAACTGCGGCCCGGTGATGACCCGCGGCGGTCCCTTGATGGTGTCGAGATATCTCGGCAGCGCGCGGGCCTGGATGAACGGCCGGAAGTCCGGCGTCACCGCGGATTCTTCCAACCCACTCGCCGACACGTGCCGCCAGCGCGCGAGGTACTTGTGCTCGACGCCGGCCTTTCGAAAGACCGTCTGCCGATTCAACGTGATCGCCGCATCGTAAACCACGTTGGCGGCAAGCGGCGTGTCGAGCGTGTTCTCGACCGCCACGTCGAGACGCGCCGCGCCGTCGGCGTAGCTGCGCACGTCGAAGATGACCCGGAAGAAGGGATGATCCATCCCCCGCATCACGGGCGCCACGATGGCGCGCGCCTCGTTGACGAGCGGACCGGCCAGCCACATGTCCGACGGCGCAGGCGGCAGTTCCGCAACCCATTGGCCGGGGCCAATCGTGAGCTCGACCGACGCCGTTGGCCACGTCGCACGGGCACTGCCGGCCGCCGCCGACGCCGGCGCAATCGGATACGAGCCGGCCGAAGTCGCACGAGTGGTGACGACGGCGAAGCGAATCGATCCATCCGGCCATCGCGTCTTTACATCGGTTTGCGTGGCAAGCGCACCGACGCTGACCGCGCCGCGCGCCGCCCCTTCAGGCAACGCAAGGCCGAAGGTCGCCCACCCGCGTCCCAGCTGATAGGTCGCCAGCGGATCCACCGTGAAGACGGCTTCGCGCGCCGCAACACCGATCACGAGGGCCAACACGATGCCCGCAACCAGGCGTCTTGCCATCACCATTTTCAGTCTACCTGTCTACCTGTCATCCAGTCGCCGCGAGCCCGCTGCCGGACTCCGCCGCCACTTGTTGCGCGATCGCCGTGAGCCGCTCACGCAGACGCGCCCTGGTCGGATGGCCGTGGCTCTGGTTGATCCGCCACAGCAGATGGTGCAGCAGCAACCCTCGGACCGCGTCGTCGTCAAACCGCCCGAGCGACGCCGGGGCTGCGATGCACTGTTCGAGGCAATCCTTGAGGGGGATCGGACATTGGCCGTTCTGAGAGTGGTGAAACGAAAACGCCAGGCCGAACGCGTCGTGCAACGGCAGGCGCGTGAGGCCGAACTCTTCGAAGTCGATGACGGCCATCGAATCCGGAGACACCATGAGATTGTTCAGCGAGAAGTCGCCGTGTTGCCAGACCGCCGGCACCGGGGCCAGTCCTTCAAGACGAGTGACGCACTCCTCGACCTGCCGAAGGAGCTGTGGCGAAATGGGCGATCGGTTCGCGCGGCACAAACGCACCTGCTCATCAAGTGCCTCACGCACGTCCACCGTCCCCACCCATCCCGGTACCTCGGCGATCGCCGTGTGGAGGCGCCGCATCACGTCGACCGCCCGGTCGAGCAGCGATTGCCACGCGGCGACCGTGGGTAGCGAGTCAGCGAGACGAAACCACGGCAGTCCGGGCAGCCCCGCCTGTATATGCACGGCAGCGCCGCTGCCCCACGGCGCGCACACCAACGGCCGTGGCACGGCGCCGGGACACCGCTGGTGCAGTTCCGTCAGGATCGAATCGATCCGCAACAGCCGCTCCGAGTCGCCGAACTCGACTACGCACGCGGGCTGTCGTGCATCGTCGTCGAACACCAGGTACTTGGGCCGCGTCGTCCGGACGCACGCCACGCTCGGCCGGCGGTTTTTCAACAAGCCGGGCACGAGTTGGTGAACGATGGGGACGACGTCTACGAACACGACTTCCTTCCGACGACGAGCACACCGCCCAGCGCGGGATCGCAGCCAAACAACCGTGTGGCCAGGCGCCTGAGACCGGGCGACGGGCCGCGCGGGCGAACACAGCGGTCGGCATATTCGGCGGCCGGGCTGTTCAGCTCATAGAAGCATGCCGGTTGCTCGAGGCTGGGATCGACGCCGTACCTGGCGACCACTTCTGCACGGGCGCGGACAATCGCCCGCTCGGCCCGCCGGCGTTGCAGCCGGAACGTAGCCAGGGTCATCAGTCTCGTGACGATCGGCGTGTCGACCGCAATGGCATACGCCACGCAGTCGCCGTCGGCAGCCTGTTCGAACGCGGACTCCAGACCCTGCATGCTGGATAAGGGATGCGCCTGCACGACCACGGCCATGCCGAGGCCGGCGTCAGACGGCACGGGCGCGGCGCGATCGACGGTTGTAGTGGGCGCGACCGTCACGGCTTCGACTGTCGTCACGCCCCTGCTCCCATCACGGGACGCCGGCTCGGCGCGCCGCGCCGCTCGGCCACCAGGCGGCGATACAACCCCACGTACTCGCTTGCCGTTCGATCGGCGCGGCATTCGCGCTCTGCATACGCCCGCGCCGCTGCGGCGAGGCGGCTGCGCAGGTCCTGCGACTGCACCAGCCGATCGATCGCCAGCGCGAGGCCCTCGGCATTGCCTGGCGGAACCAGCAAGCCCGTCTCATCGTGCTCGACGAGCGACGGAATGCCTCCGACGTCGCTGGCCACGACCGGAACGCCGAGGGACATCGCCTCGATGATGCTGCGCGGCCTTGCTTCCGACAGCGATGGCAGCACAAATATGTCGGCGTCGCTCAACACCGCGCCGACATCCTGCCGATGGTTCTGAAAGTGGATGCGCGATGACAGGTCCGCGTCGGCGACCATGGACTTCAAGCGCTGCGGATAGCCGGGGGCATCCCAGTTCCCGCCGGCGAGCAGCAGCTCGCACGCCGACTTCGTCTGCGACAGCGCCTCGATCAAGACATGGAGGCCCTTGCGTTCCACGAGCTGGCCCAGAAAGGTCACGCGCGCGACGCCGGCTCGCTTGGGCGGCAGCGGCCGTTCGAGCGCCATGGTCGATCGGACGCGATCGGGCCGGAACAGGTCTCCTGTCACCGCGACACGATCGCTCAGCGGCGAGGCCAGCAGCGCGTCCGCGTGAGCGCGGCAGTTGGCCGCATAGGCGGAGACCCACCGGTTCGAGGGATTGCTGGCGATGTAGGGACCGCCGGCACGACCGACCACCGGCACGTTGCACCGCCACGCCGCGCACGCCATCGATGGCCCGTATCCCGAGTAGTTGAGGTGAACGACATCGGGACGCCACCAGGCGAGCCTGGCCATCCACGCCAGCACGTCGATCGCGTACAAGCCGATGCCGCGTCGCGAGAACGTCCGGCTCCGGGCCAGCGATGTCTGGATGCCGCGCCGCTTGGCTTCAGCACGGAACTCGGGCGTCAGCGGCCCACACAGCATGAAGCGCGCGCCTTGCGACTTCGCCAGCTCGGCGAGATCGAGCGCGTCGTTGACGGCGCCGATTCGCATGTCGGAGCTATTGAGCTCGATGACGACTCGCAGCTCGCCCTTCATTGCGCCGGTGTCGGCCCATTCGTTCATCAGATGCTCCGGCCGGCGCCTTGCAGGGCGACGCGGCGAGCCCGCGCCGCCAGCGGTGCGATCACTCGCCATGCGGCGGGTCCGAGCCGCCGCTTCCATTGGAATCGCCGCCACGCGCCCCACGACTGGATTCCCGCTGATGTCGCCGCCGCAAACGCGAGGAACTCGTCGCACGTCGCCGCGTCGCCACGGTCGAAGGCCTGCGCCGCGCTCCAAAAGGCCGACTCCGCAATGGTGCGGTGCACCACGTCCTGCAGCGCCACGACTTCCGGCGACAACGGCGCCCCTTCGAAGTGAATGTCGAACGCCCGCTTCTGCTCCACCAGCCGTCGCAGCGGCGAATAGCCCAGGCTCATGTTCGCGGAGTGGAGGCGGCGGAATGCCTGCGCCGCATCGAGCCGGCCCACCATGGAGTCGGCGGCCATGCGCAGCCAGATTTCGGTGTCGCCGCTATGCGGCAACTCCGGCAGGTAATCGCCGATGCGGCGGTGAACCGCCGTCCGCACGAGTGCCGTCGGCGCCTGAATGCCGGTGTGGCCGAGATGGCACGAGGCGCTCAGGAATTCCAGATAGGTCGCGAGGTGAACGCCGGTTGGTGCAGGCGCGGGATCTTCGGGCGGCGGCGCGTCGCGGAACGTGATGTCCTTGCCGTAAACCAGGCCGACCGCAGGGTTCGCTGCCATGAGCCCGGTCGCGCGCGCGAACGCACCACGCGTCAGCAGATCGTCGGCCGACAACACCATGCAGTAGTCGCCGGTGATCAATGCGAGCGCTTCGTTGTAAGTGGCGATGTGACCGCGGTTGTTCGAATGCCTGCGGTACTCGACGCGCGGATCTTCATCCGCCAGGCGCCGGCCGACCGCTTCGGTCTCGTCGCTCGACGCATCGTCCATGATCAGGACGCGGACCGTCACCGATTCCTGCGCCAGGACACTGCGCACGCAGGCCTCGAGCAAGCGGCCGTAGTTATAGCACGGCACTATCACATCAACACGGGGCGTCATCTGTGCTCCAACGAGGGCATTGAGCCCGGCGAACTCGCCCGCACCGCGGGGCGATCGAGGAAGGTCAACACCAGGCGATCGGCGATCGCGTTTGGCTGAACCACCCTCACCACAATAGCCGACAGCCAGGCCAGGCCCGGAAGGTAAATGATCATATGGATCACGACCTTGGCGGCATATGACACGCCCATAACGCTCAGCACTGGATTGAGCCAGAAAAAGATCGGCATATGCGCGAGGACGATGACCAGTGAATGGCGCGCCAGGAACCGGACCGGGCCGGGCGCGGGCAAACGCCGCATGGCACCGAAGGTCAGGAGGGTGGTAGAAAGATACACGATCGACACCGCCGCAGAAATCGCCACGGTACCGGCCAGCAACGGCCAGCGATCGATCGTCATGAACGGGAACTCCGGGGTGAAGCCGACGGCTCTCATCGTCACCGCCCACACGGCCAACCCGCCACCGAGTGCCACGAAGTACGGTGCGGACGATCCGCGCGGCTGGTGGTCGGGACGGGCGCCCCACGCGAGGCCGGCGAGAAACACCGCGAGCCAGTTGGTCAGCAACTGGTAGGCGATGTAGGGACCGGCCCATGCGATCAGCACCGCGCGCACCGGGATTTCGATCGCTACCATCGCCAGCGCCAGCGCCAGCGTGATGCGGCCCCGCCGCAGGACGAGCGCCCACAGCAGCAGGGCGTGCACATAGGTACCGAGGTACCACGTCGTGGGATTGGCCGGGAAGCCATTGAACAGCACGTTGGCGCCGCCCAAGAACGGCAGGTAGTTGCTGGGCGCAAGGCCGGAACCAAGCGCGAGTCCGATCGTGGTCATCAGTGCGGCCATGCCCAGGCCGAGCACGTAGACCGGCGTGAGCCGCTTAATCAGCACCGCTGCCGGCGAGCGCCCCTCACGCGCCAGGGTGAATCCGGTGGCAAAGAGAAACAGCGCAACGCCGATCTGCTTGAGGTAGATCGGCGGCGTCCACGGCACCGTCGTCGCATGCGCGACGTGTCCGTAGACGATCAGCGTGATGCCGATCGCCTTGAGCCAATCGACGGCGTCACATCGCGGCAACGGCGGAACCCTCCGACTGGGCCGGCTGGACGACGAGGTGACGAATGAATCGCGCCGGATTGCCCGCGACGACGACGCCGGCGATAATGGGGCTGGAGACGACCGAACCGGCCGCGACCGTCGCCAATCGGCCGACGTCGGCCATCACCAGCGCGCCCTCGCCGATCCAGGCGCCTTCGCCGATTTCGACCTGTCGCAGCCGCCGGATATCGGTCGGCGCCCGTAATCCGTCAGCCGTCAGCTCGTGGAGGCCCGAGCCGCTGATGATTCCGGCGCGGCTTCCGATCAGGCAGCCGCGGCGCAGGCGGGACGAGCCGACGATCGCATACGGTCCGACGTACACGGCATCCTCGATGATCGCCGCGCGGTGCGAGAAGAGCGCACCGAATCCGACAAAAAAGGTCCCGGTGCAACGCTCCAGCGTCAGCCGATAGAACGCGCGCCTGAGGAACACGCCGGGCGGCCCCGGCACCATCGAGAAGAACTGCGTCCAGAACTGGAAGACCGACTCGCCGTCACCCCTCGCCTCGAGCTGACACATCCACGCGCTCGGCGCCACCAGCCCGAAGCAGGCCACGTCGATGCCGTCTTTGATCGACCCGCGGATTCGCGCGCGAAGGAGCGTCGCTATGGCGTCACCGCCTGTCGCATTTTCTTGAAGCGGGCGTTGATTACGGGGCCGGTGAACTCGACCTTGGCCGGAATCTTGTACGCCGCCAGCCGGTCGCGGCAGAACAGGCGCATCCGGATCTTGAACTCGGCGGGCGGTTCGTCGTGCGCGAGGCGGACGGCGGCCACGACGGCCTGCCCGGTCAGCGCGCTCGGTTCGCCGCGCACGGCGACGTCCTCGACGTTGTCCATCTCGAGCAGCGTGTTCTCGACTTCCATCGGGAAGACCTTGCTGCCGGCGACGTTGATCAGATCGCTCTTGCGGCCCAGGATCTTCAGCCACTCGCCATCGACCTCGACGAGGTCGCCGGTATCAAAGAAGCCATCGGCGTCGAACCGGCTCGGCGCGTTCAGGTACCCCATCATGGCGGACTTCGCCCGGACCCACAGCTTGCCATCGACGACCTTGGTCTCGTAGCCTTCGCCGCCGACGCGCACCCACAACGAATCGGGTCCGCGCGACTGCGAGCGCAGGATCCCGATCTCGCTGAGGCCATAGGTCTGCTGCAGTTTGACGTCCGGGAACGCCGCGTGCACACGGTTCAGCGTGGTCGCCGGCATCGGCTCGGTGCCGTAGGTAATGACCTTCAACGACGACAGGTCGTGGCGCGGGCACTCTTCCGACAGCAGCAGGATGTTCAGAAATGTCGGCGAGGTCGGCAGCAGTTCGACGCGGTGCCGGGCAATGGCTTCGCACACCTGCCTGGGCATGCGGCCTTCGGCGACGACGACGGTGCCGGCGTTGGCGAGCGTATAAAACAACGTGTTGATGCCGCCGATGTGGTCCAGCTGCAGGAAGACCAGCGTGCGATAGCAGTGCCGCGGCGCGATGAACTTCTCGAGCAGGGGGCCGAGGTCGTGCACGGCCGCCTTCGGCGCGCCGGTGGATCCAGACGAAAACAGCACCAGCCCGGCGGCGCCGGCGTTGCGGAGGCGGGCATAGAACTCGTGCGTCGCGGCGCGGCCGGTCGCCGACACCACAGGCGTCTCGTCGAGCAGCGCGATCCGGCACTCGACCTGGCCCAGCTCGAGGAACGCCTCGAGATGCGCCCGCCCGTCGTTACAGATGGGCACAATGATGTTGCCGGTCTGCATCGCGGCCAGGAACAGCGCGATCGACTCCACGCCGTACTCGCCCTCGATGCTCAGCACGCGGCCGATGATGTCGCGCGCCAGCAGGGCGTCGCGCCACGAGTCGACGCGATCGAGCAGGACGCGGTAGGTGGTCTCTGTTCCGCCGGAGGCCACCGCGATGTGATCCGCGGCCTGTTCCATGCGATCGATCAACCATGAGCCCATCGTCGTCACGACGCACCTCCCAGGTAAATGATCTGTCCGGTGACCATGCTGCTTTCCGGCCGCAGGAAGAAGTCGACCACGTTGATCACGTCGTCGCACGAGGCCCAGCGGCGCACCGCCTGCGATTGGACCAGCGCTTCGAGCTTCGCCTCCGGCACGCCGGAAATCAGTCCGGTCCTGATCGGCGACGGGCCGATGGCGTTGCAGGTGATCCCGAACGGACCCAGCTCGCGCGCCGCGACGCGCGTGAACGTCTCGACCGCGCTCTTCGAGGCGGCGTAGATGGCCTCGCCTTCGAGCCGCATCGGCACCGCCACCGTCGTAAAGTTGACAATGCGCGCGGTGCCGGAGGCGCGCATCAACCGCACCGCGGCGCGGGTGAAGCTGAAGGTCCCGAGCAGGTTGGTGTCCATGATGCGCTGCGCGGTCTCGAGCGGCATCAGCGCGAGGGAATTCATGCTCGCCACGCCGGCGTTGTTGATCAGGGCGTCGATCGAGCCGAAGCGGCTGCGCAGCTCGTCGAACAGCTGATCGACTTCGCCGGCTCCCGTGACGTCGACACAGCGATGGAGATACCTCGGGTGTGACACGGTTGACGGCGTCCGCCCGCACCCGATCACCTCGTCTCCGGCGGCCAGGTAGTGCTGGGCCATGGCCAGGCCGATGCCGCGGGTCGCGCCGGTGATCAGTACACGCCGCATCGTCGGTCCCTGGCTATTCCCGGGCGATACGCCCGATATATTCGACGAGCGACTCGACCGAGCGGAACGGGCTGCGCTTCTGCGACATCGCGCGGTCGTCGCTCAGGCGCACCGGGCAGCCCGCCTGCTGGAGGTCCTCCTCGACGTCGAGCAGCAGCGTGAGCAGCCCGAGCGAATCGAGCGGACTGCCGGGGCCGAACACCGGGGCATCCGCAGACACCATCAGCTGAGACGCCGGGTCGCGCGCGAGGTTCGTGGTCCGCAGCACCTGGAGGACGACCTCGAGAATCTCCGCATCGGTGAACGCGCGGTCCTGGCCGGGATTGGAGGAAGGCATTATCGACATATATGGTCCGGTGATTTGTCGAGCGCCGAGGCGAGGGCCTCGACCACCCGTGCTTGATCGTCTTGAGTCATTCCGACATACAGCGGCAGAATCAGGCCATGGGCCGTGATCGCCTCTCCCTGCGCCAGCGCCGCGCACGGTCCCGGCCGGCCGTCGGTGAGGCCCGACGGACCCTGGCAGCGCCAGGGCTCGGTGCGATAGGCCGGCTCGCGATGCGTGCTCATCACGCCGCGCCGCGTCGAAATGCCGGCATCGAGCATCGACTGCATCACGTGCAGCTGGTCGCGGTTCTCAGGCAGCCGGACGCAGTAGCTTTGCCAGTTGCTCCTGGCCCACGGCGGCTCGTACGGCAGTTGCAGGCCTTCGATGCCCGCCAGCGTTTCGTGGTACTGCTGCGCCAGCTGGCGCCGCTCGGCGACCATCGACGGCAACCGGATCAGCTGTTCGCGTCCCACCGCCGCCTGCAGGTCGGTCAGCCGGTAGTTGAACCCGATCTCGCTGTACTGCTCGATCACCACCGACTTGGCGTTGTGCCGCGCGGTGTCGGGCACCGTCATCGAGTGCTGGCGCCACAGGCGGAACTGCCGGTCCCACTCGGGCACCGACGTCGTCAGCATGCCGCCGTCGCCGGTCGTCATCACCTTGCGCGGGTGGAACGAGAAGCAGGCGATGTCGCCGTGCGGGCGGCCGATCGGCTCCCAGCGGCCGCGCCAGAGAATCTCGCTGCCGGCGGCGCACGCCGCGTCCTCGATCACGGGCAAGCCACGGCGGCGTGCGATCTCGAGAATGCCCTCGAGGTCGCACGGCATGCCGAGCTGATGCACGACGAGAATGGCGCGCGTCCGCTCGGTGATGGCCGCTTCCATGCGCGCCGGGTCGATGTTGTAGGTGTCCGGTTGCACATCCACGAACACCGGCACGGCGTTGCAGTAGCGAATCGAATTCGCCGACGCGATGAACGAGTGACTGACCGTGATCACCTCGTCGCCGGCGGTAATGCCCAGCGCCCGCAGCGCCAAATGCAGCGCCGTGGTGCAATTGGACACGGCGCACGCATGAGGCGCGCCGGTGAACTCGGCGAACTCGCGCTCGAACGCCAGTACTTCCGGCCCCTGGGTCAGCCATCCCGACAGCAGCGGGCGCTGAATCGCGCGCATCTCGGCGTCGCCGATGACCGGCCGCGCGATCGGGACGACGGTCGCGCGGGCGATGGCCTGGCTGCTCATGCCGGCACCCTGTTCTCGAGGCTGTCGGCCTTGCTCTCGCGGCGCGACTCGTGCCACCACGCGACCAGGGCGCGCAAGCCGTCCTCGAACGACACCGCGGCTTCGAAGCCGATTTCCTGCCGGGCCAGCCACGTATCGGCCAGGCGGCGCGGCACCGCATTCACGCTGCGCGCCGGCGCGTATTCGAGCGGGAGCGACGACCCCATGATGCGCTGCAGCGTCTCCGCCACTTCCCTGAGGCTGACCTCGGTCCCGGTGCCGACGTTGAACACCTGATCGGTCACCGGCGCGGTGGCCGCGAGGATGTTCGCGCGGGCGACATCATCGACGTAGATGAAGTCCATCGTCTGCAGCCCGTCGCCGAAGATGGTCAACGGCTGGTTGTTCGCGATCCGTTCCATCCAGCGGATGATGACTTCGGTGTAGGCGCCGTAGATGTCCATGCGCGGGCCATAGACGTTGAAGTAGCGCAGCGCCACGTAGTTGAGCCCGTCCTGGTCGTGGCACGACCTGAGCAGGCCCTCGTTGAAGGCCTTGGCCGCGCCGTACAACGTGCGGTTGTTATACGAGTGGTGCAATTCCGTCGTGGGGAACCGATCGGCCATGCCGTAGACCGACGCGGATGACGCCGCGACCACTTTCCGCACGCGCGCGTCGATCGCCGCCCGCACAATCGTGTTGGTCCCGTTGATGAGCACGTCGATGGCCAGCGCGGTGTCCGCGGCACATTGCGTAATCCGCAACGCCGCCTGGTGGAACACCACGTCGATGCCGTCCATGACGCTGGCCACGAGGGCCCGATCGGTGATGTCGCCTTCCACGATCGTGACGCGGCCCAGTGCGCACGCGCGCGCCAGGTTTTCCCGACGGCCGCGCACGAAATTGTCGAGCACCACGATCTCAGCCACTGATTCCTGCACGAGCCGATCGATGATGTGCGAGCCGATCAGGCCCGCTCCGCCTGTTACCAGAATTCGCGTATTCGCTAGTTTTACCGGAGCCATTTGAGAACTCCCACTTCTTCATCCGGCATCGGACCGCTCGCCCGCGACGGGTCGCGACGGTCACCGATGATCCGGGCAGGTACGCCCGCCACCACTGCAAACGCAGGCACGTCGTGTGTGACAACCGCGCCCGCACCAACAAGACTGCCCTTGCCGATCGTGACGCCCGGCAGCAAGATCGCCCCGGTGCCAATATCGGCCCACGCTTCTACCCGAACCGGCTTGATCATCAAGTCGGTCTGCACAATAGGCACGTCAACCGGCATGCCCGTGTGTGTCGATCCCAGTACTTTTGCCCCCGGGCCCCAGCCGACGTACTCCTCGATGACGAGGTTGCGCGCGTCGAGGTAGCTCTGGGGGCCAATCCACACGTGATCGCCGATCACGCAGGTGCCGTCGAAACGGCCTTGCAGATAACTCTGCGCGCCGATAAACACGCCCTCGCCCAGCTCGAACGTGTCGAGGTGCAGGAAATTGGCGCCGCTGCCAATCCGCAATCCGGCGCCGGCCCGGATGGCGGCGGCGGTCCAGATCGCACTGCGCATCAGCGCGTTCAGCTGATCGTCGCCGTTGATGCTGCGGCTGTACGCCTCGACCAGCCCGTCGTAGCGATAGTGCTCCCGCAGCCAGGCCGCCAGCGCGTCGATCGCCGGCGATGGCTCGGGGGACTTCTTCCGTCCGTGGACGGCCGGGACGATGCGGGCCGCGGTTTCAGGCCGCATACGATTCCTGTTTCACCGCGGTGGTCACGAGCTCGATCTGCGTCTGCGTGAGCTCCGGGAACATCGGCAGCGACAGCACTTCGTTGGCCGCGCGCTCCGATTCCGGGAAGTCTCCCACCTTGTGTCCCAGGTCGGCATAGGCCGGCTGCAGGTGCACGGGAATGGGATAGTGAATGCCGGACGAGACGCCATTCGCATGCAGCGTCCGTTCGAGCGAGGTGCGGTCGGTGGTGCGAACCGCGTAGACGTGATAGACGTGACGCGCGTAACTCGCCTCGGTCGGCGTAACGACACCGCTGTCCGCGAGGTAACGGTTGTAGAGGGCCGCATTGGCCCGGCGGGCATTGGTCCATTCCGGCAGACGCCGGAGCTTGACGCGCAGGATCGCGCCCTGCAGCCCCTCCATCCGGTAGTTGTAGCCCTTCAGGACGTGGTGGTACTTTTTCTCCGCGCCCCAGTCGCGCAGCATCCGGATGCTCTTGGTGAAGTCCGCGCGGTTGGTGACCACCGCGCCGCCTTCGCCGTAAGCGCCCAGGTTCTTGCCCGGATAGAAGCTGAAGCAACCGGCGTCGCCGAGCGCGCCGACCGGCTTGCCCTTGTACATCGCGCCGTGTGCCTGGCAGGCGTCCTCGATCACGACCAGCCCGCGGCGGGCGGCGATCTCGAGGATCGGATCCATGTCGGCGGGATGGCCGTAGAGGTGCACCGGGAGGATCGCCTTGGTGCGGCTCGTGATCGCCGCTTCGATCTGCGTCACGTCCATCGTGAACGTGGCGGGATCGATGTCGACGAACACCGGCTTGGCGCCGGTGTAGCAGATCGCCGCCGTAGTGGCGACGAAGGTGAACGGCACGGTGATGACCTCGTCACCCGCGCCGACACCCGCGGCGAGCAGCGCCAGGTGCAGCGCGCTCGTGCCGGTGTTGACGGCGATGCCGTTGGCCGCGGCATGCATCGACGCGAATTCCTTCTCGAAGGCTTCGACTTCCGGCCCGAGCACGAACTGGCCGGTATCGAGGACGCGCTGAACCGCGGCATCGATGTCGTTCTTGATTTCGAGATACTGACGGCGCAAGTCGACGAAGGGAATCATGCTGACACCTCGATGCTGGCCAGCTCGACGATCCGGCCGTTCTCGCGCATCGACTGGGTCGCGGCGGCAAGCATCCGGACCACGCGCAGACCGGCATGGCCGTCGGCAATGGGGGTTTGGTTCTGGTTGATGCACTCGATCAGGTGGCGCGTTTCGACGCCCAACGCTTCGGCGCCTTCCAGTTGCGGCGCCCACACGTCACCGGTCCGGTAGCCGACGAGCATCTGGTATTTCTGGCCGTTGCCGACCGCGTTGCCGTCGCCCTTGCCGCCGTTCACCGTGATGCCCTTGTCGTAGACCTTGACCTTCTCGCTCGGCTCGAGGTCGTCGTACACGATCATCTTCTTGTTGCCGCCGATCAGCGTGCGGCGGACCTTCACCGGCGCCAGCCAGTTGACGTGGACGTGCGCGATGACGGACGAGTCGAAATGGAAGGTCACGTAGCCGATGTTCTCCGGCTCGCCGGGCACATGCCCGAGGCCGCTGGCCGACACCGCGACCGGCTGCGCCGGCAGCACGTAGTCCATGATCGACAGGTCATGCACGGCCAGATCCCAGATCACGTTGACGTCGTGCTGGAACAGCCCGAGGTTGACGCGGACCGAGTCGTAGTAATAGATGTCGCCGAGGTCGCCGCTCGACACCAGCTGGTGCATCTTGCGCACCGCGCCGGTGTACACGAAGGTGTGATCGACAGCGAGAATCAGCTGCCGGCGCGCGGCCTCGTCGACCAGACGCATCGCCTGGTCGACGTCGCCGGTCATCGGCTTCTCGATCAGCACGTGCTTGCCCATGCGCATCGCCTGCATCGCGAGCTCGAAGTGGCTCGACACCGGCGTCGCAATCGCCACGAGGTGGATCCGCGGATCCTGAATCAGGTCCCGATAATCGGCGGCGGTGTCGACCGTTGGGTAACGGGCGCGCACCTTGGCCAGCCGATCGCCATGCAGGTCGCTGACTGAGACCACCCGGCAGCCGGGCGTCTCGTAGAAGTTTCGAACCAGGTTCGGTCCCCAGTATCCGTAGCCGATAATGCCGACGCCAATCACAATGTCCGCCCATCTGCGCGGGCTTCCGCGCGGTTAATCAGTTCTTTCCTCGTGCCGATGATCACTGCCGGCACCCCTGCGACGACGGCATGTGCCGGCACGTCGCGCGTCACGACGGCTCCGGCGCCAACCAGGGCGCCCTCGCCGATCGTGACGCCCGCCAGAATCGTGGCGTTGCTGCCGATCGAGGCATGGCGCATCACGCGCGTCTCGATGCATTCCCAGTCCGCTTCGGTCTGCAGCCCGCCAGACTCATTCACGGCACTGGGGTATAAGTCGTTGATGAACATCACGCCGTGTCCGATGAACACGCCGTCGTCGATCGCCACACCGGCGCAGACGAAGGTGTGACTCGAAATCTTGCAGTGGTCCCCGATTACCGCGCCGCGCTGTACTTCCACGAACGCGCCGATGCGCGTGTGCGCGCCGATTCGGCAGCCATAGAGGTTCACCAGCGCGGGCTGGGGAATGGATACGTTCGGTCCAAGTAACACGTCTGCAGCAATCACTGAAGCTCCTCCCCGGCAGTCGCAAGACCCACCGGCGCAGTGCGCCGGCCGGGCCTCGTCGTGGTTTTCCTCGCGGCGCCGGTATGGCCCGCGAGTGCATGGTCGGCGGCGCCGGCAGTCCGCCACTCATGCTCGAGATAAACGATTCCGTAGTCGCGCCGCTCCGAGAGCACCGAGAAGGGATAGGCGCGCAGTTTCAAGTCGTAGGAGTGCATCCCGTTGTCGTTCAGGATGCCGGCCGAAATCGAGTAGGCCCCCGGCAACAGCCACAGCCTGGGGATGACGAGGTCGACATAGCCCTCGCCCTCGAGCGTGCCGAGGTCGCGGTCGTCCATCCTGGTGTTGATGCCGGCGCAGTAGACGCCGTCGGCGCTGTGGATGTCGATGGCGATCTGGGGCTTCGGCACGGGGACCGCGGCGCGGTAGGACACCCGCACCGTCAACGGACGTCCCGTCACAAAGAGCGGCGACACGTCGCCACCCGGGTGCATCAGCCGCACATCGGTGATGCAAATCGGCGTCTCTGCGGCGACACCGTCGGCGGCCGCGGAAGGTGCCGGCCGATATCGCCGGAACTCCGCGACCGCCTCGGCCGGACGGCCGTCGAATTGGACGACCCCCCGGTCGATCAACACCGCCCGCGTGCACAAGTCGACGACGGCGGTCAGGTTGTGCGACACGAACACGAGCGGCACACCCTTGTTGAGCAGCGTGCGCATCTGCGCCACGCACTTGGCCTGGAACGCCACGTCACCGACACTCAGGACCTCGTCGACCAGCAGCACGTCGGGATCGAGATGAGCGGCAATGGCGAAGCCGAGACGCGCATTCATGCCGGACGAGTACCGTTTGACCGGGGTCCCGATGAACTCCTCGACGCCGGCGAAGTCGACAATCGCATCGAACTTCCGCGCGATCTCCGACTGCGTCATGCCGAGAATGGCGCCCTGCAAAAACACGTTCTCGCGGCCGGTGAGGTCGGGGTGAAAGCCGGCGGCCACTTCGATCAGCGCGCCGACGCGGCCCTGTACGGAGACCGAGCCTTTGGTCGGCCGCAGAATCTTCGTCAGGACCTTCAGGCACGTTGACTTGCCCGCGCCGTTGGGCCCGATGATGCCGACGGCTTCGCCTGGGGCGACGCTGAACGAAACATCCTTCAGCGCCCAGAACTCTTCTTTCGCCAGCGCCGCCTCGGTGCGGCGTCGGCCCAGTTTCTTCAGCATGGCCGGTACGAGATCGCGCAAGCTGTCGTGGCGCTCGCCACGGCGAAATTTCTTCCAGACGCCGGAGAATGAAACGGCCGCCATTAGAGGTTCTCCGCAAATTCGAATTCGGCCGAGTGGAACAACAGCCAGCTACCAATAAAAAGGGCAACGGTGATTGCCGCGGTGGCCGCGAAGGCCGGCCCCGGCAAGGTCCCATCGATCACCACCGCCCGAAACGCGTCAATCAGATGTGTCATGGGGTTCAGCGCCAGCAGCGTGCCGAGGCGGCCGCCGACGCGGCCGATCGGATACACGACGGAGCTGGCGAACATCCAGACCGAGATCACGATCTCGAACAGGTACTTCACGTCGCGATAGAACAGGTTGCCCATCGCGAGCAGCAGCGCGATGGCTGCCGTGAAGATCACCTGGACGGCAACCACCAGGGGGAGCATGAGAATCGCCCAGGTGATGCCGATGTGGTAATACGCCATCAGCCCGACGAGCACGAGCGAGGCCACCGCGAAGTCGACGAGGGAAACCAGCACCGCCGAAAACGGAAAGATCTCCCTGGGGAAATACAGCTTCGTGACGAGACTGGGGTTCGAGGTGAGCGACACCACCGAGAACCGCAACGCCGACGCGAAGAAATTCCAGGCCACGAGTCCGCAGAACGCGTAGACCGGATAGGGCGCGCCCACATCTATCGATGCGACGCGCGTGAAGATCACGGAGAAAATGGCGGTGTTGACGAGCGGCATGAAGATCGCCCAGCCCAGACCCATCACGGTCTGCTTGTAGCGCAGCATGAGATCCCGGACCGTCATCCTCAGCAGTAGTTCGCGGTATTGCCACTGCTCCGCGAAGATTTCTTTGATTGGTGACATTGCCGACCACAAGAGCAAAGGCCAGTCCAGCCCAGCATCTGCGGCCTTCTGCACAGTAAAGTCGCGGGTTTCGGCGGTTTTGTGCAGAAATCGGTCACGCGCCATTTCGCCAGTCTTCCCCGGCGGCGAATTGTTTCGGGCGCGGTGCCGCTTTCGCCGCCAGGCCCGCATCCCGGTCGATTTGTTGAATTGCGGCAGCTCTGCCCTCCGTCTTCCCCGGCGGCGGAAAAAGACTGCGCGGAGGTCGTCCCCCGAGTTCGCGACTCGCCGTTTTGTCGACGCCGCCGCGACGGCTTGCGCGATTTCCTAGGCCAATCAAAGAGTTAGAGGCGGGTCGCGCCCCTTTTTCGACGCGCGTCGTTCTGGCTCGACCGTTGCTATCCGAGGTGATCGGGTGCACGTGTGCCCGGTAAACCCATGTCCCTATCGTCGTTAGAAGTTGACGCCGTCGTGTCTGCGCGAAGCGTGCGTGGCTCAGCGTCGCTTTTACTCGCGTTATTAGCCGCAACGGCGTGGCTGGCGGTCTTACTGAGCGCCGGTTCACGTATTCAGGCTCAAAGCTGCGGGGTTGGCGTCAATCCGATCGTTTGCGAGAACCAGAAGCCCGGTTCGCCGAGCAGCCAGTGGGACGTCAGCGGTGGCGGCGACTCGAGCATCGTCGGTTTTGCGACCGAAATCAGCGTCAATCACGGCAACACGGTGCGTTTCAAGGTTCAAACCGACGCCTCGAACTATGCGATCGACGTCTATCGCCTGGGGTATTACGGCGGGTTAGGCGCACGGCTCGTGGCCAGCGTCGCGCCGGCTGGAAAGCTGCCGCAGATCCAGCCAGCCTGTCTTACGGATGCGTCGACCGGTTTGGTCGACTGCGGTAATTGGCAGGAATCAGCCGCGTGGCAGGTGCCCGCGGACGCGACTTCGGGCATCTATATCGCGAAGTTGACGCGACCCGACACCGGCGGTAGGAACCACATCTACTTCGTGGTGCGGGCGGACGAAGCGCAGTCGGAGCTGCTCTTCCAAACGTCGGATACGACCTGGCAGGCGTACAACACCTACGGCGGGAACAGCCTCTATCAGGGTGCCCCAGCCGGCCGCGCCTACAAGGTCAGCTATAACCGTCCCTTCGCGAATCGAGCGGCGGTACCGAGAAACTCCCCATTCCACGCTGAATACCCGATGGTGCGCTGGCTCGAAGCCAACGGCTTCGACGTCAGTTATTTCTCCGGCGCAGATACCGATCGGCGGGGCTCGGAGCTCCTCGAACACAAAGCCTTCCTGTCGATCGGCCATGACGAGTACTGGTCGGGACCCCAGCGCGCAAATGTTGAGGCTGCTCGTGCGGCCGGCATCCATCTCGTATTCCTCAGCGGCAACGAAATGTTCTGGAAGACCCGGTGGGAGCCGAGCATGGACGGCACGGGCACGCCGTATCGGACGCTGGTCTCATACAAGGAAACACACGCCAACCAGAAGATCGACCCCGATCCCACATGGACCGGTACGTGGCGCGACTCGCGGTTCAGCCCGCCGGCGGATGGCGGACGGCCCGAGAACGGCCTGACCGGCACGCTTTTCTCGGTTGAAACCGGCACCTCCGCCATCACAGTCGGCGAAACGTTCAGCCGGATGCGCTTATGGCGAAATACCAGCGTGGCCGCGCTCGCCCCGGGCGCGTTTGCAACGCTGGCCCCCCAAACCCTCGGTTACGAGTGGAACGAAGACGTCGATAACGGCCATCGGCCGCCAGGCCTGATGCAGTTGTCGTCGACAACGGTCAACGTCGAGCACCGCCTGCTGGATAACGGCAGCACGTATGGCCCGGGGACCGCGACGCACAGCCTGACAATGTACCGGCACGCGAGCGGCGCGCTGGTGTTCTCGGCCGGCACCATTCAATGGTCGTGGGGTCTCGACCCCGTTCACGATCTGCCGACCGGTGCGAGCTCCGGCGATGTGCGCATGGAGCAGGCCACCGTGAATCTGCTCGCGGACATGGGCGTGCAGGGCGACACGTTGAGAACAGGCCTGGTGCAGTCGTCGGCTTCGATCGACACCGTGGCGCCATCGACGACTATCACATCGCCCGCCAACGGATCCGACGTGGCGTCGGGCGGTGTCATCCAGATCACCGGCACGGCGGCCGACGGAGAAGGCGCGATCGCCGCGGTCGAAGTCTCGGTGGACGGCGGCTCCACATGGCGTCCCGCGTCCGGCCGCGAGGCCTGGAGCTACGCGTGGTCACCGACCAGTACCGGTGCGGTGACGATCAGGGCTCGGGCGGTGGATGACAGCGGCAACCTCGAGGCCGTTTCGGCGCAGGCCGCCGTCACGGTGATTAGCCCGCAGTGCCCGTGCACCATCTGGAACCCGGGCGTGGATCTCCCCGCAATCATCGACACCGGTGATGCCGGCGTCGTGGAACTTGGCGTGAAGTTCCGGGCAGGAATGTCCGGCTTCATCACGGGCCTGCGCTTCTACAAGAGCGCCGCCAATACCGGCGTGCACGTGGGCAACCTCTGGACGGCCGGCGGCACACTGCTCGGGACCGCGACGTTCGCCTCCGAGTCCGCTGCCGGATGGCAGCAGGTGAGTTTCACGACACCTATCGCCATCACGGCAAACACCGTTTACGTTGCGTCGTATCACACCAACGCCGGGCACTACTCGGCCACCGGTGCGTACTTCGCGTCCAAGGGTGTCGATACGCCGCCGTTGCATGCGCTGCCCAACCTCGGTAACGGCAACGGCGTGTACCGCTACGGGCCGAGCGGCTTCCCGTCTTCCAGCTGGAACGCAACGAACTATTGGGTCGATGTCGTGTTCGATACCACGACCGGCGGCAACGACCTCACACCGCCCACCGTCGTGACAGTCACTCCGTCGGCAGGCACCGCCGGCGTCGCGACCGCGGCGCGTGTGAGCGTGACGTTCAACGAGCCTGTCGATCCGGCGACGGTCACCACCGCCACTGTTGAACTGCGCAACGGGACCGCGCTGGTGCCGGCGAGTGTGACCTACGACGCGCCAACGCGCACGGCGACTCTGACCCCGGCGGCCGCCCTCACCTACGGCGCGACCTACACCGCGCAGATCCGCGGCGGCACGACCGACCCGCGCGTGAAGGATTTCGCGGGCAACGCGCTGGCGGCGAATGTAACGTCGAGCTTTACGACCGTCGCGCTCACGGCGTGCCCGTGCAGCCTGTGGCCAGGCACGGTAGTGCCGGACGTCGTCGACGTCCTCGATCCGAATGCCGTCGAGCTCGGGGTAAAGTTCCGCGCCGACACCGACGGTTTCATCACCGGCTTGCGGTTCTATAAGAGCGCCGCCAACACCGGGACGCACCTCGGCAACCTTTGGACCGGCGGCGGAACCCTGCTGGCGACCGCGACCTTCGCAGCCGAAAGCGCCAGTGGGTGGCAGGAAGTCACGTTTTCACCACCGGTCGCCGTGGTCGCCAACACGATCTATGTGGCGTCCTATCACACCAACACCGGCCACTATTCGGCGAGCGGGGCCTACTTCACCGCAGGAGTGGACGCGCCGCCGTTGCATGCGTTGGCCAACGTCAGCAACGCGAACGGCGTCTACCGCTACGGCGCCAGCGGCTTCCCGTCCTCCAGCTACAACGCCGCCAACTATTGGGTCGATGTCGTCTTCAACACCACGACCGGCGGCACCGACACCACGCCGCCGACGGTCGCCCAGATCAATCCGCCGGCCGGCGCTACCGGCGTCGCGACCACGGCCAATCTGAGTGTCACGTTCAGCGAGGCCGTCAATCCGGCCACGGTAACGGCGGGCACCATCGAACTGAGGGCGGGGGCAGTCGTGGTCCCCGCGAGCGTGAGTTACGACGCGCCAACCAGGACCGCGACACTTACCCCGGCCTCCGCCCTCACTTACGGTACGTCCTACAGTGCGCTGATCCGTGGCGGTGGAACCGATCCCCGCGTGAAAGATCTGGCCGGCAACGCGCTGGCCGCGGACTTCACCGCCGGCTTCACGACCGTGGCATTGACGGCGTGCCCCTGCAGCCTGTGGCAGCCGGGGAGCGCTCAGCCCGCGACCGTCGCGGTCGAGGATCCGAATGCCGTCGAGTTAGGTGTCAAGTTCCGCGCCGACACCGATGGCTACGTTACCGCGCTGCGGTTCTACAAGAGTCTGGCGAACACCGGCGTTCACAGGGGGAACCTGTGGACGAGCACCGGAATGCTGCTCGCCACCGCGATCTTCACTACCGAGAGCGCCAGCGGGTGGCAGGAGGTCAGCTTCGCAACGCCCGTTGCCGTCGTGGCCGGCGCCACTTACGTTGCGTCGTATCACACCAACGCCGGCTACTATTCCGCCACCGCCGGGTACTTTGCGGCGTCTGGAGTTGACGTGCCGCCCCTGCACGCGCCGGCCAACTTCAGTAGCGCCAACGGCGTGTACGGCTACGGGCCCGGCAACTTCCCGTCCTCCAGTTGGAACGCCACCAACTACTGGGTCGACGTCGTCTTCAATCACACCCCGGGCGGCTCGGAGCCGCCGAATCGCGTCGTGCAGACGACGGTCCAGGACTTCGCGGCCGGTACGGTCAACGCCGATGGATACCTCGGCGTAATCGGCGACGGCGCGCTCATGCTCGCGCCGACCCTCGGAGTGGAATTCAGCGGCACGGCGCTTCCAGCCGGATGGAGCTCTTCGCCGTGGGGCGGATCGTCGTCGACCATCGTCGGCAACGGCCAGATGACCGCCGACGGCGTCGTGGTTGCGCCGCAAGCACTGTTCGCGGCCGGCCGGTCGCTCGAGTTTGCCGCGACGTTCAGCGGCGCGCCTTACCAGCACTTCGGACTCGGCGTGACGCTCACCGACGGGTTGTGGGCCATCTTCAGCAGCGGTGCGGGCGACGCGTTGTACGTGCGCACGAACAACGGTTCGGTCTCGACCAACACCGCCATACCGGGCGACTGGTTTGGCGCGCGCCACCAGTTCCGCATCGACTGGACCGCTGAGGGCTTCGCGTATTGGATCGATGGCGCGCCGGTCGCGTTCCACGCACACGCGATTGGCTCGAACTTGCGGCCGATTGCGTCGGACTACGACCCTGACGGCAGCAAACTCGCCGTTGACTGGGTGCGCGTGACACCGTACGCCGCTGCCACGACCTTCACTTCCACCGTCGTCGATGCGGGGTCGCTCGTGACCTGGACCATCGCTTCGTGGTCGGCGTCCATCCCGTCCGCAACCGCGGTGGTGTTCAGCGTGCGGTACGGCGACACCGCGGCGCCCGATGCCGGCTGGACCGAGTTCGTCACGGTCTCCGGCGAAACCCTCAACGCGCAAAGCCGGTACATGCAGTATCGCCTCGCGTTGTCGTCAACCGATCCGAGCAAGACCCCGATTGTTTCAGACGTTACCTTGAACTTCATCCGATGACACGTCATTGAGAGCGCCAAACATGACATTCTTCCGGTTCCTACGCATCCGCCCGTTGACTCGCCGTCCTGATGGCTCGAAAGCACAAGCCAAAGGCCGACACTTGTCCGCTCCTCTGACGCGCATCGTCGCCGTCCTGGGCGGCCTCGTGTGGCTGGTGCTGTCAGGAGGGCCGGAAGTGTCGCTGTCGGCCCAATGCAGCTCGAATCCGATCGTGTGCGAGAACCAGAAGACCGGCGATCCGTCGAGCCAGTGGGACGTTGCCGGCAGCGGTGATGCCAGTATCCAGGGGTTTGCCACGCTGTTCAGCGCAACGCCCGGACAGATCCAGCAGTTCAAGATCGACACCACTGCGAGCAACTACAGCATCGATATCTACCGCATGGGGTATTACAGCGGCTTCGGCGCGCGGAAAGTCGCGAGCGTCACGCCGTCGGCGGCTTTGCCGCAAGTACAACCCAACTGCATCAGCGTCAGCAGCACGGGCCTGATCGATTGCGGGAACTGGGCGATTTCGGCCTCATGGACTATTCCTTCGACCGCGGTATCGGGAATCTACTTCGCGAAGCTGACTCGCCTCGACAGCGGCGGCTCCAGCCACATTTTCTTCGTCGTCCGCGACGATGTCGGGCAATCCGACATGGTGTTCCAGACCTCCGACACGACATGGCAGGCCTACAACTCCTACGGCGGCAACAGCTTCTACCAGGGTGGCCCCGGCGTAAACCCGGGCCGCGCTTACGCACTCAGCTACAACCGGCCGTTCAACACCCGCGCTGCCAGCCCCGAAGACTGGGTCTTCAACGCCGAGTATCCGATGGTCCGGTGGCTGGAGAAAAACGGCTACAACGTGAGTTACATCGGCGGCGCAGACACGGATCGCGCCGCGGCGGAACTGCTCGAGCACAAGCTGTTCCTCTCGGTCGGGCACGATGAGTACTGGTCCGGCACCCAGCGCGCCAACGTCGAAGCGGCGCGCGCCGCCGGCGTGAGCCTCGCGTTCTTCAGCGGCAATGAAGTCTTCTGGAAGACCCGGTGGGCGAACAGTGCCGACGGCTCGAACACTCCGTATCGAACCCTGGTTTCGTACAAGGAGACTCA
>JANOZI010000754.1:0-2186 GCA_031429375.1 Acidobacteriota bacterium
GCACCGTCGCTTCCTTGCGATCGCTGACGCGCTTGACGTAGCCGCGCACGATCTCGGTGCCGTGGACGGTCGAGCCCGCGAGGATCACGCCGAAGCCGTCGACCAGGCAGCGCCTGGCTTGCGCGATGGCGCCCGACGGCATGTCGCGAAGGCTCGTGTTGACGATGAACTTCGCGACCGCATCGGTGGCGCCCTTGATGGCGGCCCCTTCCTGCTTTTTCGGCGCCAGGCCAACGGCCGACGCCGGCCTCGTGCTCATCGGCACGGCCGCCCCGGCGGCTCCGATCGCGGCGAGGCGAAGAAAGGATTTTCGATTGATGCGCATAGTCTCCCGTTATGACCGCTTGAGGAACCGGTTCAGGATCGCCATGAAGCCCGCGGCATCCTCCGCGTCCGGATAATGCCCGAGACCCGGCATCGTGACGACCTCGACGCGCGGCAGCGTCTGTTTCAATCGCTGCTGTGTTTCGAGCGGAACGATCGAGCTGGCGCCGCCGAGGATGTAGATCGTCGGGGCGGTAATGCGGCTCACGTGCTGCCACAGTTCGGTCACGACGAAGCCCTTCACCAGGTTCGGATCGCGTTTCCAGATCATCCGCCCGTCGGCACGGCGCTTGAGCCCGTAATGCGCGTAGGTCCGCAGCAGCGGCTCCGGCGTCCGTGCGTTCTGCTTGACCAGCTGCGCGACCAGCTCGTCTTCCGACGCCCACCCGTTCGCCTCCTCTTGCACCCGCCTCGCGAAGCCCGACGCGATGTCCTGTGGGCGTTCGGGGCCGACATCTTCGACGACCACGGCCGAGACGAGTTCGGGATGCATCCCGGCAAACACTTGCGCGACCCGCCCGCCGGTGGAATTGCCGAGCAGCGTGAGGTTCTTCAGCCGCAACTGTCCGACCAGGCCTTCGAGGTCCTTCACGTAATCCTCGACGAGATACGCGCCTTCCGGGCTCCACGCGGAATCGCCGTGCCCGCGCAGGTCGACCGCAATCACGTGGTAGTCGCGCGACAGATCCGCCGCGATGTGATCGAAGGTGTGCGCATGGCGGGCGATGCCGTGGAACATCAGGAGCGGCGGCTTACTCGCGCCGCCCCAATCCAGGTAATGCAGGCGCAGCCCGTCGACGGTCAGGAACCTGTCTTCGGGCGCCGGCTTCGCCTGGGCCGCCAGCGCAAAGGTTCCGCCCTGGAGCGAGCCTGCGCAAGCGACGAGCGCGACGGCGCGCACGAGGTTCGAACGCGGATTGTGACGTCGATCAGGCAAAGCCTCACCCTTTCTGCTTCTCTGCTTCCCGCGCGTCAGTTCCCGGCCTTGGCCATCAACTGCGCGAAGGCCTTGTTCAGTGCCGCGGTGGCCGACGCGATCGAGTCGCGCTGCCGCTTCGTCCACGCCGTGTCGGACGACAGTCGCGCGCGGTGTTCGGACAGCATGCGATCGATTTCGCTCAACTGCGGGCCGCCGAGGCCGTGCCGGTTGAACACCATGTTCTCGGCGCTCAGGGCTTCCTTGAACTGCGCTTCGGTGAGCGGCAACGTTTGCCCCTCGGTGGCTTCCTTGTAGATCCGCTGCGCCTCGGCGTACGGAATCTCCCTCGGCATCTTGCGGTTCGCGCGCCCGTAATCCGCCAGCTCCGACGCGAAGTGATGGCCGATGCGGAACGGCACGTTGGCGATTCGGAGCAGCGAATCGGCGACCTCGGTCATCGTCGAGTAATCGCCGTTCACTTCGTCGAGTGCGCGATCGACCCGGACGTCGAGCGCATCGACCACATCGGCGAGCAGCGAATACATCCGCTGCGCCGTCGTCGCCGCCTCCAGCGCGTGCCCCGGTCCGCGGTAGTCGCTCATGCCGGTGACGGTGTTGTGCTCGACGAAGTAGACGGTCTGCGCCTGGCCGATCACCGTGCTGGCGATCTCGCGCAGTTGCTCGAGCGCGCTCGGGTTCCGCTTCTGCGGCATGATGCTGCTGGTGCCGGTGAGCGGCCCTTCCTTGAGGATGATCCACGGCACGGGCTGATGGTACTGCGTGTGGAGGTCCTGCACGAAGTGGCCGACGCCGATGGCGGATACCGCGACGACGTTGCTCAAGTCGAGGTTGGTTTCCTGCGGCGACCAGTGGTTGGCGTCGTACGAGTTGTCGACGACGCCGTCGAAGCCGAGCAGCACGGCGAGGCGCTTGCGGTCGATCG
>JANOZI010000755.1:0-1680 GCA_031429375.1 Acidobacteriota bacterium
GGCGAGCTGCCAAAGCCCAGGCCGAGCATGCGCAGCGCGATCTCCATTACGAAGACGGCCGCGATCAGCCCGACGAGGACCGCCACGATCTTCTGTCGCACGGAGGCCATCGAAGCAGGCCAGTATACTATCGCTGTGCTGCGCACGACACCCGCGCTACGCGCGTGTCTCATCGCCGTGTCGGCGGCGATCGCCGTCGCGGGCGGCGCCTTCGATCGTCCGCTCTGTGCGCAAGCGCCGCCGCGGCTCGACATCGAGCTTGACGCCGATCACGCGTGGGCGCGCCGGCGCATCACCGCGGCCGCCGACGAAGCCGTCGCACGCTATCGCGAGTGGCTCGGCCCTCCACTCGTCGAACTGATCTCGGTTCGCGCAAAGTCCTCGCAGAGCCCGGCCGCTCCCGGCCCGCACACCGTGCTGCTCGATCTGCCCTGGTGGCCGGCGCCACGCACCATGGATGTGGAATCGCAGACCGCCTTCGGTCTTGCGCGTCTCTGGTTTCCGCGCCTGATCGATCGGGACGACACTGGTCCCATCGCTAACGGCATCGCGTGGTACCTGCAGAGCCGCATTGTCGAGCGCCTCTTCGATTTCACTTATCTCATGCCCGGCCATAGCGCCGACACCGTTGGGTACTTTGGCGGCGCGGTGCCGTGGTCGTTTGCAATTCTGCCGCGCAGCCGATACACCGCGGGGTTGGGCCGGGAGGAGTTTCTTGCCTCGCGGACGGGCCGGCGATGGCCGGCGGCCGGCCGGAGAGTGCCGCCGGAATTCGACGGCATCGCGCGCGGCGCGCTGGCGTTCGGCACCCTCGAACGGCATCTCACCTGGCCCGTCCTGCAATCGGCGCTTCGGATGCTGGCGGAGCGCTCGGCAACGGCCGATCTGACGCGTCCTGAAGTCGAACGCATTTTTGCAGACGCGGCCGGACAGGACCTGTCGTGGTTCGTTACGCCGGCGTTCGATCCGACCGCGACATTCGACTATGCGGTGCAATCGCTGACGAGCGAGCTCGCGTCGTGCGATGGACGCCTGTGCTTCCAGACGCGTGTCGCCGTGGCGAGGCTCGGCAATGCCTTGTTCACCGGCACGTCGCGTGCCGCACAGGGCGGCTTCGAGGCGGGAGACGCCATGCAATTGCGCGTGACGTTTGCCGATCGCCAGGAATTGTCGACGACGTGGAGCGGCCGCGAGCAGTCGCGCACATTCGAGTATCAGAGTGCGGCGCCGGCAGTGGCGGCCAGGCTGGATCCCGAGCAAGTGCTCGTGATGGATGTCGATTATTCGAACCAGACCCGCTTCACGGATGCGCCCACCGTTCCGATGGGGAAGTGGCTGGCCAGCTGGGTCGTGTGGCTGCAGGACGCCGCGCTCAGCTACGGTTTTCTGTTCTGAGCTGGCAGGGACTCGGCGGCTTCCACCTCCGCGCTACGCGCTTCCACCTACGCGCTACGCGCTACGCGCTACGGCGGACAAGACGGCGGACAAGTCGCCGCCTCGTGCGACTCGCCGCTGCGCGGCTCGTGGGACTCGGCTTTCAGCCTCGTGGGACTCGGGCTTCGAGCCCTCGTATGGAAATGCGTTTTCCCCACGAGCGAAGCGAGTCGCAGGAGCGAGCGCCCTTCGACTCGCATCCGATGGCGCGGCCAGCGGATGCTCGCTCAGGACGGGCAAGCGAGC